>JBGSJU010000530.1:0-1545 GCA_041741655.1 Rhodobacterales bacterium | reverse complement strand
ACACAAACAAACCAGTTGCCACCAGCGCGACAAGCGCCAGCAGCACGGTTTCGCCCGTAACGTTGCGCAGCCCTGACCACAGGCGCAGGGCTGCGCTTTTGTCCAACACCACCGGCTGATCAGCCGCCGAACATCGCGGTGAACCGCGCCTTGTTCGCGGCTTCATCGGCCAGCGCCTTGGCCGGGTCGAACGGCAGCACCTTGATGGTGTCGCGGGCCGGGAACCCGGCGGGCGGCGTGATCGCCGGATGCGCTGGCAGATAGCCCATGTCGGCGGCCAGTTGCTGTCCGGGGGCCGAGATCAGGAAATCGACAAAGGCCTTGGCCGCATTGGGGTTTTTCGTGTTGGCAAGGATCGCCACCGGTTCGGACACGGCCGACACGCCTTCGGTCGGGAACACGAACTGGATCGGCGCGCCCTTGGCGGCTTCGCGGATCGCGAGGAAATCGACGAGGAACCCATACAGCTTCTGCCCGCCCGCGACCGCCTTCAGCACGCCGCCATTGGCGCCATCGGCGACGGCGCCCTGCTTGGCCAGCGTTTCATAGAATTCCCAGCCCAGTGTGGGCACGCCGGTCACGGCCACCATATGGATGGTCGCGGCGCCCGACGCCAGCGGCGACGGCATCATGAACGCGGCGTTTACATCCGGCGCGGTCAGGTCGGCATAGGACGCGGGTTTCACCGGCGCGGCGGTGTTGTAGACGATGCCGGTGGTGATCAGCTTGGTGGCGAACCACGCCTTGCCGGCATCCATGATGCCCGGTTCATAGGCGGAGATATCGGCATCGGGATGGGCCATCAGCAGGCCTTCGGATTTCAGGCCTTCCATGGTCACGCTGTCGGCGATCAGCAGGACATCGGCCTGCGGCGCACCAGCCGCCAGTTCGGCGCGGAATTTCGCCATGATCTTCGGCGTGCCGTCGCGCACGAATTCCACGGTGACGCCGGGATTGGCGGCCATGAAGGCATCGACGGTCTTTTGCGCATCCTCATTGGGCTGCGAGGTGTAAAGCACCAGCTTGCCCGCCACTTCGGCTTGGGCGGCGGTGGACAGCATCACGGCTGACAGGGTCAGGGCGGCGACGGTGGACAGGATCAGACGGTGCATGGGTTGGGTCCTTTGACAAGATCGCGTTTCATCGACGTTCTGGCCTCGCAGCGTGGGGTCCGCGATGATGGCTGCGCATTTGCAGCATTGCGGCAACCGTGCTGCGTCCAGAGACTGTTGCGCGTTAAGCCCCAGAGGCAACAGACTTGTGACATTCGGCCGTCGCATGGCCGTTCTGGGCTGCACCAGTGCCGCCGATGGCGCGCGCCAGCACCGCAGCCGCATGCGCGCCCGCATCAAGATGGTCGCCGGCCCACGCCACATAGGTATCGGGCCGTACCAGCACATTCATCGTACCATAGGCGTCGTCGGCCTCGGGCGGCAGGGCGGCAAGCGTCAACGGCACGTCCGCTGCCTGCGCGGCGGCGCTGAATGCTGTGGCGGTGGCGCTGGCTGGGTCTTGCGCCAGCAGGGTGAACCCCGGTCCCAGAGC
>JBGSJU010000529.1:0-12517 GCA_041741655.1 Rhodobacterales bacterium | reverse complement strand
GCCTGCCTTGACCGGCCGGCGCCTGCGGCGCTCAATGGTCGTTTCGACCCCGCCGCACAACTGGCGCTGGCGGAGACGGTCGCGCGCGCCTTTGGCTATGATTTGACCCATGGCCGCATCGACCGCGCGGTGCATCCGTTTTCGTCGGGGTCTGGCCTTGACGTGCGCATCACCACGCGCACCGCGCCGGATGATCCGTTCAACTGCCTCTATTCGACGATCCACGAGGTCGGCCATGCCGGTTATGAACAGAACATCGACCGCGCCTACCTGCTGACGCCCGTCGGGCGCGGCGTGTCGATGGGCGTGCATGAATCGCAATCGCGCATCTATGAAAACCAACTTGGCCGCAGCCGCGCCTTTACCGGCTGGCTCTATGGCCAGATGCGCGACAGGTTCGGCGATTTCGGCATCGCGGATGCCGATGCGTTCTACGCCACCGTCAACCGGTTGCGCCCGGGGTTCATCCGCACCGAGGCCGATGAGGTGCAATACAACCTGCATGTCCTGCTGCGTTTCGATCTGGAACGAGCGCTGATCGCTGGGGATTTGCAGGTGGGCGATATCGAAGCCGCGTGGAATGACCGTTTTGCCGCCGATTTCGGCTATGCGGTGGACCGGCCATCGAACGGCATCTTGCAGGATGTGCATTGGTCCGAAGGGCTGTTCGGCTATTTCCCGACCTATACGCTGGGCAATGTCTACGCCGGTTGCCTGAACGCCGCGCTGCGCGACGACGTGCCCGATCTGGACGCGGCGCTGGCGCAGGGCGATACCGCGCCGGCGACCACATGGTTGCGCGAGAAGGTGCAGCGCCACGGCGGGCTGTATAAGGCGCGCGATGTCATCACCCGCGCCATCGGCCATGCCCCGACCGAAGGCCCGCTGCTGGACTATCTGGAAGCCAAGTTCGGCGCGATCTACGGCTTGGCCTAGGGTGGGTTTTCAACCCACCGTCCGGTTAGATCAGCGCCACCCGTTCACAGCGTTCCGGGTCCGGGAACGGACGATACAGCGCGACATCGGATGCGCCGATCAGGCTGTTGACCGCGCGATACATCGCCTCGACCGTCGCGTCCCGGCGGGCCACCAGCCGAAAGGCCCGGTCAAGCTGCGCCAGATCGTCCACCTCGATCTGCAACAGGAAATCGCGGTGCTCGCCTGATCCAAGCCCCAGTTTGCGCCGCAACAGACGCCAGCCGCCAATCGCGCCTTGCGTTTGAAGATGCGTCATCCAGACATCGACCGCCCGGGCAAAGGCCAGCGCCTTGGCATCGTCGCGGATATCGATGGAACAGGTGTAAAGGTTCATCCCCGGCCCTCCCTTTGCGCCAGCTTAGGCGCGCGGGATTAAGCCGGGGTAAACGCCTTACGCCCCGGATTCAGGCCTCATCCCCCTGTTCGGCGACGCGAGCGACCGACACGACGACCTCGCCACGCGACATGTCGAACACCTTGACCCCGCCCGCATTGCGCGACCGGAAGGAAATCCCCGCCACCGGCACCCGGATCGACTGGCCCGACGACGTGGCCAGCATCACCTGATCGTCCAGATCGACCGGGAAGGACGCCACCAGCGCGCCGCCGCGCATGCCCTTGTCCATCGCCTGCACCCCCATGCCGCCGCGCCCGCGCACCGGATAGTCATGCGAAGATGACAGCTTGCCCGCGCCGCGTTCCGTGATGGTCAGGATGGTGTTTTCAGCCGCCGACATCTGCGCATAGCGGTCCTGCGTGATGCTGCCGGCCACGGCGTCTTCGTCCTCGTCCACCTCGGCCGCCTCGACCTCGCCCGCCTCGTCTGCCAGGCCCGCCACTGCGCGGCGCATTTTCAGGTAAGCGGCGCGTTCCTCGGGCGTGGCCTCGAAGTGCCGGATCACTGACATCGACACCACGCGGTCCGCGTCCGACAACCGGATACCCCGCACGCCGGTGGAATCGCGGCCCTTGAACACACGCACCTCGGTGGTCGGGAACCGGATCGCGCGCCCCGATGCCGTGACCAGCATGACATCGTCGTCTTCGGAACAGATGCGCGCGTTCACCATGGTCACGCCTTCGGGCAGTTTCATCGCGATTTTGCCGTTGCGCATGACATTGGTGAAATCCGACAGCGCATTGCGGCGCACATCGCCTTCGGACGTGGCGAACACGATCTGCAGATCGTCCCAATCGGTTTCCGGCCGGTCCACCGGCATGATCGCGGCGATGGATACGCCCTGCGGGATCGGCAGGATGTTGATGACCGGCTTGCCTTTGGCGGTGCGCCCGCCCAGCGGAAGGCGCCAAGTTTTCAACGTGTAGACCATGCCATCGGTGGTGAAGACCAAAAGCTGGTCATGCGTGTTGGCCACGAACAGCGTGGTCACCACATCCTCTTCCTTGGTCTGCATGCCCGACAGGCCCTTGCCGCCGCGCCGCTGCGCACGGAATTCGGCCAATGGCGTGCGCTTGATCCAGCCGGCGGCGGTGATGGTCACCACCATGTCCTCACGCTCGATCAGGTCCTCGTCTTCCAGATCACCAGCCCAGTCGATGATCTCGGTCCGGCGCGGCACGGCGAACAACTGCTTGATTTCGCTCAGTTCTGCCGAAATGATGGCAAGGATGCGTTCGCGTGAGGCGAGGATATCGAGGCAATCGCGGATCCGCGCCGCCAGCGTCTGCAATTCATCGGTCACTTCCTTGACGCCCAGTTGCGTCAGGCGTTGCAGACGCAGATCGAGGATCGCACGTGCCTGCGTGTCGGATAGGAAATAGGTGCCGTCGGGCTGCACGGTATGGCTGGGATCGTCGATCAGCAGGATGTATTCCGCGATATCCTGGGCGGGCCAGGCCCGCGTCATCAGGCGTTCGCGCGCCTCGGCGGCGTCTGCCGATGATCGGATGGTCGCAACCACCTCGTCGACATTGGTGACCGCCACGGCCAGACCGCACAGGATATGCGCCCGTTCGCGCGCCTTGCGCAATTCGAACGCGGTGCGGCGCGCAACGACTTCCTCGCGGAACTCCAGAAATGCGGTCAGAAACCGCCGCAACGTCAGCGTTTCGGGCCGCCCGCCGTTCAAAGCCAGCATGTTGCAGGCGAACGAGGTTTGCAGCGGCGAGAACCGCCACAACTGGTTCAGCACCACGTCCGCCGTCGCATCGCGTTTCAACTCGATCACCACGCGCACGCCGTCGCGGTCGGACTGGTCCTCGACGTTGGCGATGCCTTCGATGCGCTTGTCGCGCACCGCCTCGACGATCTTTTCGATCATCGACGCCTTATTGACCTGATAGGGGATTTCACGCACGACGATGGCCCAGCGGTCCTTGCGGATTTCTTGCACCTCGGTCAGTGCACGGATGATGACCGACCCGCGCCCTTCAAGATAGGCCTTGCGCGCACCGCTACGGCCCATGATCTGGCCGCCGGTCGGGAAATCCGGGGCGGGGACATACTGGATCAAGTCTTCGGAAGTCAGGTCCGGGTCGTCGATCAGCGCCAGCGTGGCATCGATCACCTCACCCAGATTATGCGGCGGAATGCGGGTCGCCATGCCGACGGCAATCCCTTCTGCCCCGTTCACCAGCACATTGGGAAACCGCGCCGGCAGGACGGTGGGCTCGCGGTCCTTGCCGTCATAGTTCAGCTGGAAATCGACGGTGTCCTTGTCGATGTCGGCGAGGATATAGGCGGCGGGCTTGTCCATCCGCACTTCGGTATAGCGCATCGCGGCGGCGGCATCGCCATCCATCGAGCCGAAATTGCCCTGCCCATCCAGCAGCGGCAGCGACATGGAAAAATCCTGCGCCATCCGCACCAGCGCGTCATAGATCGCGCTGTCGCCATGCGGGTGATATTTGCCCATCACATCGCCGACGGGGCGGGCGGATTTGCGATAAGGCTTGTCATGGGTGTTGCCCACTTCGCTCATTGCATAAAGAATACGCCGATGCACCGGTTTCAACCCGTCCCGCAGATCGGGGATCGCGCGGCTGACGATGACTGACATGGCATAGTCAAGGTAAGAGGTCTTCATCTCCTCCTCGATCGTGACCGACGGGCCAGTGTAGGCTGAACGGACTACGCCAGAACCATTTTCATATTCGTTTTCAGGGGCTTCCGGGGTGTCGTTCATGTTGTTTGCCTGTTCTGCTGTCGGCTGCTAGATCTGGTTGCCAAACGTATATCACCCTCTGGATATGGGGTGCAATGGCGTGTGACGCGGGGTTTTGGCAGCCATGATTGCCGGCTGCCAACAGATTGTTCCTGTTGAAAAATTTTCCGGATTTGCGACAGTTTTCCGACAGGGAACCGCAAACAGGGATACGACCATGCCACAGACCCCATCCGAGACCGAATTGCTGTTGAAGGGCTACGGCCTGACCACGGCCGAATTCTATTACCGGATGCCCGACTATCGCAACGTGCTGAACACCTTCGTCTGGCAGGACTATGATCTGGCGCCGGACTACCCGCGCCTGTTCCGGTTCATCGAATTCTGGCAGGCCAAGATCGAGGGTCCACTGCATTCGGTCCGCTTCAGCCATCGCAGGATGCTGAAACCCGGCGAGTGGCGCAATCAGGTCGGCGAGTTCGTGCTGCACTGACGTTGTGCCCGGACCGGCGGGCAGAGGGGGCGCTGCCCCCGCGCGTGCCGCGCCCCCCGGGATATTTTTGAACCAGAGAGGCAAGGGTTTGTTAACCTTGCGCTGCGACGCTCACCTTGCGGGACAGGCTGGGAAGCCGATGGCCGTAACCGGAGAAGCCCCTTGCCGTGAAAACGCAGGGGGTGGACCCCTGAAAACCCCGCGGCTTCTTCGGTTCGCAAATATCCCGGGGGGTGAGGCCCGCATGGGCCGAGGGGGGCAGCGCCCCCCGCCTCGGTCGGCTCAGGGAATGATGCGGGTGTATTTCACGCCTTCCAGCGTCGCCCCGATCATGGCTCCGGCCTGACCAAAGATCGCGGCGATCACCGGGGCTGTGGACGTGGTGGTTTCGGCGCGGATGTTTTCGCCCTTGTCCGAAAAGACATATTCCACATCCGCCCCTGCGGCCCAACCCGATGACCGACGGAAACGTTCCAGCGCCTCGGGTGTCATGAAGAACAGCACATGTGCAAATTGCTGTGCGCCGATCTGCAAGCCAAAGCTGGCCTTGGCGGCGGAATAGTAATCCACCGTGACGCCATTGACCCGCAACGCGCCGCGCCCATACCCACCGCCAAAGCCGAAGCCGGCCTCGGTCACCAAGGGCATGATCAACTGCCCCACGGATTTTGCGGCAACTTCGCGGGTGCCGGGATAGTTGGTGTAGAGATAGTTGATCGTCTGATCTGCCCGCGCGTCCAGCGACGCACCGTTGGTCGAACCGACGCCGTTGTTGCACGCTGCCAGCAAGGTGACGGACCCAAGTCCGCATAGCATGCCGCGCCGCGACACCGAAATCCGGGGAAACTGCATCATCATTTGCCTCATTCTGTTACCGCTCGTCCGGGTTATGACCCCGTGTTATGCAATGCACGATAACCGGCTTGTCCGGTTCTGTCACCGGGCAAGTCGAATTGTCGGGTCGTTCAGCGGCGGGAAAGCGCGCGCGCGGCTTCTGGCGCGAAATACGTCAGGATACCGTCGCAGCCCGCGCGTTTGAAACACATCAGGCTTTCCAGCATCGCGCGTTCGCCGTCGATCCAGCCGTTCAGCGCCGCGCCCTTGATCATCGCGTATTCGCCCGACACCTGATAGGCATAGGTCGGCGCGCCGAACGCGTCCTTGACCCTGCGGCAAATGTCCAGATAGGGCATGCCGGGTTTGACCATCACCATATCCGCCCCTTCGGACAGGTCGCGCGCCACCAGCCGGATCGCCTCGTCGGAATTGGCGGGGTCCATCTGGTAGGTCTTCTTGTCGCCTTTCAAGGCGCCGGACGCGCCGACGGCATCCCGGAACGGCCCGTAGAAGGCGCTGGCATATTTCGCGGCATAAGACAGCAGCAGCACGTCCTGGTGGCCTGCACCTTCCAGCGCACGCCGGATCGCGCCGATGCGGCCATCCATCATGTCGGACGGGCCGATGATGTCGGCGCCGGCCTCGGCCTGGCTCAACGCCTGCTTGACCAGCGCGTCCACGGTTTCATCGTTCAGGATCCGGCCATCGACGTAGAATCCGTCATGGCCATCGCTGTTATAGGGGTCCAGCGCCACATCCGTCATCACGGCGATGTCGGGGACGGCGGCCTTGATCGCGCGCGTCGCGCGGTTGGACAGGTTGTCGGGGTTCCACGCCTCGGCGCAATCGCGGGTCTTCTTGGCCGGGTCGGTGTAGGGAAACAGGCAGATCGCCGGGATGCCAAGCCCTGCCGCCATACGCGCGGCCTCGACCACGCGGTCCACCGACAGGCGGTTCACGCCGGGCATCGAGGCGACGGGTTCTTCGATCCCGTCACCATCGCGTACGAACACCGGCCAGATCAGGTCGCCGGCGGTCAGGATGTGTTCGGCCACCAGCGCGCGGATGGCGGGCGATTGGCGGGTGCGGCGGAACCGCGTCATCGGATGGGGGGCTTGGGTCGGAAGCATGTCGTGCGTATCCTGGCTGCATCATTTTTCACCTTGCATGTCCGCGCCGCCCGCTCAAGGGGTAGGAATTGCCGCAGGGCGGCGATATGCACGGCCCATTCACGCGGAGCGCTGACTTGACCTGGATTGAACTGCTGTCAGAAATGATCGACCTGCGGTCGTTTTCCAACCTGTGGTTCTGGCTGGCGCTGGCGGTCATCTGGTCTACGGCCAGCCATTGGGTGCTGGGCGTGCCCTATGACATGGTCCAGCGCGCCGCGGTCAAGGGCGGTCAGGCTGAAGCCGATCTGGAGGCGCTGGCGCGCATCTACGTCAACCGGATGCTGTTCATCGCCGCCGAGGCAGGGGCCTGGGCGGCGGGTGTGCTGGGATTTGTGCTGTCGTCGCTGGCGATCCTGGGGTTTGTCTATGGCGTGCAGTTCGCGCAGGCGTTGTTCCTGTTGGCCTTTCCCATGACGCTGGTCGGCGCGGTCAGCCTGCGGGTGGCCCGACGGATCGCCGCGGAACAGGCCGGCGGCGCCGATTTGCGGCGCAAGTTGACGCATCTGCGGCGCTGGACACAGGGGATCGGAATGATAGCTATCGTGATCACGGTGTTCTGGGGCATGGCGCAGAACCTTTCAATTCCCGACCGGAACAATCGGCAGGGCGGGCAGCACGGACAACATGAACCACACCAACACCCCCTTGCCGCGGATCACGGTTGGCGGCGCGCCTGAAGGCTGGGACGCGCGGCTGATCCTGGACGAGGTCGCCAAAAGCGGCCCCGTGATCCATATCGCGCGCGATGACCGGCGGTTGGCGGCGCTGGAGGCGGCGCTACGGTTCTTTGCGCCCGACATGCCGGTGATCAGCTTTCCGGCGTGGGATTGCCTGCCCTATGACCGGGTCAGCCCGAACCCCGCGATTTCCGCCGCCCGCATGGCCGTGCTGGCGGGTCTGGTGCATGGGATGCCGGACCGGTTCGTGTTGCTGACCACCGTGTCGGCCGCGATGCAGCGGGTGCCGGCGCGTGACGTGTTGCGATCGGCGGCCTTTACCGCGCGCGTCGGTGACCGGGTGGATGAAAACGCCTTGCGGCATTTTCTGGTGCGGATGGGGTTTTCGCAGGCCCCGACCGTCACCGAACCCGGCGATTATGCCTGGCGCGGCGGCATCGTCGATATCTATCCGCCCGGCGATCTGGGCCCGGTGCGGCTGGACCTGTTCGGTGATGTGCTGGATGGCGCGCGGCGGTTCGATGCCGCCACGCAGCGCACCTTGGAAAAGCTGACCGTGGTGGAACTGGCTCCGGTGTCTGAGGTGATCCTGGATGACGCCGGCATCACCCGGTTTCGGCAGAATTATCGGATCGAATTCGGCGCGGCGGGCACCGATGATCCGCTTTACGAGGCCGTCAGCGCGGGCCGCAAACATGCGGGCATGGAACATTGGCTGCCGTTCTTCCATGACCGGCTGGAGACGCTGTTCGATTATCTGCCCGATGCCACCGTGACCGAGGATGAACAGGCCGAGGCGGTGCGCCTGTCGCGCTGGGATGGGATTGCCGACCAGTATGAAACCCGCCGGCTGGCCATGACACAGAAAGGCCGGATGGATTCGGTTTACAAACCCGTGCCACCGCACGCGCTGTATCTGGATGATGCGGGCTGGCGGCAGGTCATCGGCGGGCGGCGTCTGTTGCGCTATCACCCGTTGCCGCAGGCGCCGGGGCCGGGGTGCATCGATGCCGGCGCACGGATCGGGCGGAATTTCGCACCAGAGCGTCAGGCAGAAAATCTGAACCTTTTTGGAGGTCTAGCGGCGCATATTCGCGCAAGACTTGAACATGGGCCGGTCGTGGTCGCGTGTTTTTCGGCAGGGGCCCGCGAACGGCTGGATGGGCTGTTGACGGATGAGGGCCTGCTGGGGTCGGTTGATGTCACGGATTTTCGCGGTGTGGGCCGGCATGGCCTGCATCTGGCGGTCTGGCCGCTGGACGAGGGGTTCGAGGCCAAGGGCCTGACGGTAATATCCGAACAGGATGTGCTGGGTGACCGGCTGATCCGCGCGCCCCGGAAACGCAAGCGCGCCGAAAACTTCCTGACCGAGGCGCAATCGCTGTCACCCGGCGATCTGGTTGTGCATGTGGATCATGGCGTCGGTCGCTATCTGGGGCTGGAAGTGGTGCGTGCGCTTGGCGCAGCGCATGAATGCATCGCGCTCGAATATGCTGAAAACTCGAAACTTTATCTGCCGGTCGAGAATATCGAACTGCTGTCGCGCTTTGGCCACGAGGACGGGCTGCTGGACCGGTTGGGCGGTGGGGCGTGGCAGGCGAAGAAAGCCCGGCTGAAGGAACGTATCCGCGAGATGGCCGACCGGCTGATCCGCATCGCCGCCGAACGCGCCCTGCGCACCGCCCCGGTGCTGGAGGTCGAACACCACAGCTGGGAGGCGTTCTGCGCCCGGTTTCCCTACACAGAAACCGAAGACCAGCTGCGCGCCATCGGCGAGGTGATCGCGGATCTGGACAGCGGCAACCCGATGGACCGGTTGATCTGCGGCGATGTGGGCTTTGGCAAGACCGAGGTGGCGATGCGCGCGGCCTTTGTCGCCGCTATGGCGGGCGTGCAGGTGGCGGTGATCGCGCCCACCACGCTGTTGGCGCGCCAGCATTACCGCAGTTTTGCCGAACGGTTCCGGGGGTTCCCGCTGACCGTGCGACCGCTGTCACGCTTTGTCTCTGCCAAGGACGCCGCCGCGACGCGCGACGGGATTGCCGACGGCACGGTGGATATCGTCGTGGGCACCCATGCGCTGTTGGCCAAGGGGGTGAAATTCCGCCGCCTTGGCCTGTTGATCATTGACGAGGAACAGCATTTCGGTGTGACGCACAAGGAACGGCTGAAGGAATTGCGCACCGATATCCATGTGCTGACCCTGACAGCCACACCGATCCCGCGCACCTTGCAGATGTCGCTGTCGGGGGTGCGCGACCTGTCGGTGATCTCGACCCCGCCGGTGGACCGGCTGGCGATCCGCACTTACGTCAGCGAGTTTGATACCGTGACAGTGCGCGAGGCGCTGCTGCGCGAACGGTTCCGCGGCGGGCAGTCGTTCATCGTGGTGCCCCGCATCGCCGACCTGCCCGAGATGGAGGATTTCCTGCGGCGCGAGGTGCCCGAGGTGACGTTCATCGTGGCCCATGGGCAGTTGGCGGCGGGCGATCTGGATGACCGGATGAATGCGTTTTATGATGGCAAATATGACGTGCTGCTGGCCACTACCATCGTCGAATCGGGGCTGGATATTCCCACCGCCAACACGATGATCATCCACCGCGCCGATATGTTCGGACTGGCGCAGCTGTATCAGATCCGGGGTCGGGTCGGGCGGTCAAAGACGCGCGCCTATGCTTACCTCACCACCAAACCGCGCGCCAAACTGACCGCGACGGCGGAAAAACGGCTGAAGGTCTTGGGCTCGCTGGACAGTCTGGGGGCGGGGTTCCAGCTGGCGTCGCAGGATCTGGATATTCGCGGTGCGGGCAACCTCTTGGGCGAAGAACAGTCGGGGCAGATGCGCGATGTGGGCTACGAGTTGTATCAGCAGATGTTGGAAGAGGCGATTGCCAAGATCAAATCCGGCGATCTGGAAGGGCTGACCGAGCCCGACGGCCAATGGGCGCCGTCGATCAATCTGGGCGTTTCGGTGTTGATCCCCGAGGCTTATGTACCCGATCTGGACGTGCGGCTGGGGCTGTATCGCCGCCTGTCGAACCTGCACACCAAGGTGGAACTGGAAGGTTTCGCCGCCGAGTTGATCGACCGGTTCGGCCCGTTGCCGCGCGAGGTGAATACCCTGTTGCTGGTCGTGCGGATCAAGGAAAAATGCAAGACGGCGGGGATCGCCAAACTGGACGGCGGGCCAAAGGGTGCGACGATCCAGTTTCACAACGACCGCTTCGCCAATCCCTCCGGTCTGGTGGAATTCATCGCGGCGCAGGATGGGCTGGCCAAGATCAAGGACAACAAGATCATCATCCGCCGCGATTGGGCCACGGAAGGCGAGCGGATCAAGGGCAGCTATGCCATCGCCCGCGATCTGGCGGAAAAGGCCGCGCCCGTGAAACCGGCCAAGCCCGTAACGGCGGCACGGCCGCAGGCCGTGGCCAAGCCGGCGGCGGCAAAGGCCAGATAGCTATCAAGGTCAGCGGCTTGTGACGGGTTTCGGTGTGGGCCGGTCAATCCTGTGGCGGGACGACGATGCCGGCTGCCACGCGTTTGTCGGCCAGAAACTTGCGCGCCCGGGCGATCGCCTGATGCACGCGGATCGCCGCCATGAACGCCTCTTGCGTGACGGTGGAGGAGGTCGCGAGCAATTCCGACACCTGCCGCACCAGTTCCGCATCGCCGGTTTCGGCAGCGACCGCCAGCGTTTCGCGTGCCAATGCGTCGGCCTCGTCGTCGATCAGGGCCATGGGGTTACCGTGTGCTTTCGGTCAGGCGGCGTTTGACGTAACCGCTGACCGATCCCATCAATTCCGCCATCTTGTCCTCTTCGCGGAAAAAGTGGTCCGCGCCTTCGATTTCCTGATGGGTGATGGTGATGCCCTTCTGTTCATGCAGCTTGCTGACCAGTTGGCGCGTATCGGCGGGGGGCGCCACGCGATCCGCCGCACCGTTGATGATCAGGCCAGATGCGGGGCAGGGTGCGAGGAACGAGAAATCATACATGTTGGCCGGCGGGCTGACCGAGATGAAGCCGGTGATTTCCGGCCGCCGCATCAGCAGTTGCATGCCGATCCACGCACCAAAGGAAAACCCGGCGACCCAGCAATGTTTCGAATTGGTGTTCATCGATTGCAGGTAATCCAGCGCCGAGGCGGCATCGGACAATTCGCCGATGCCCTGGTCATATTCGCCCTGGCTGCGGCCCACGCCGCGGAAATTGAACCGCAGCACCGTGAAGCCCATGCTGTAGAATGCATAATGCAGGTTGTAGACCACCTTGTGGTTCATCGTGCCGCCAAACTGCGGATGCGCATGCAGCACGATGGCAATGGGGGCGTCGCGGTCTTTTTGCGGGTGATAACGGCCCTCGATACGGCCCTCGGGGCCGGGGAAGATCACTTCGGGCATCGGTCCCTGTCTCTCCTGTCGGGCGGAGGTCATTCTTGACGAATTCGCTCGGACACCTTAGAATAATTCCAAATAAGCCTGACGCCGGTGCAACACCGGTTTGGCAGGTCTTGTGGAGATAATGCTTGGGCTTGACAAGGTCAATCAGGCTAAATCCCGGTTGTGTCGCAACCCGACGCAATGCATGCGGGGCGGATGCGCGGCGCGCGGAAAGTGGAACCGGATGAAACTGAGCACCAAGGGTCGCTATGCGATGGTGGCGCTGGCCGATATGGCGCTGCGCCCGGCCGAGGAACTGGTGACGCTGGGCGACATCTCGCGCCGGCAGGACGTTTCGCTGCCCTATCTGGAACAGTTGTTCGTCAAGCTGCGCCGGTCCGGTCTGGTTGATTCGGTGCGCGGGCCCGGCGGTGGCTACAAGCTGGCGCGCAGCCCGTCGGACATCCGCGTGGTCGAAGTGCTGGCGGCGGTGGATGAAACCGTCGATGCCACCCATGTCGGCGCCGGCGCGTCCGGCGGGGTGTCGGGGACCAAGGCGCAGTCGGTGGTCAACCGGCTGTGGCAGGGGCTGGCGGCGAATGTCTATGTCTATCTGCATCAGGCGCGACTGTCGGATGTGATCACGCATCAACTGGCGCCTTGCCCGGCGGTGCCGGCACTGTTTTCCGTGGTGGATGACAAGTGACGGGGCGCGGCGCCCGACGGTTGGCCGCATGAACCGGGTCTATCTGGACTGGAACGCCACCGCGCCGTTGCGCCCCGAGGCGCGCGCGGCGATGATCGCGGCGTTCGATGTGGTGGGCAATCCGTCCTCGGTGCATGCCGAAGGGC
>JBGSJU010000528.1:0-5297 GCA_041741655.1 Rhodobacterales bacterium | reverse complement strand
CGCCTGTCTTGAAGCGACCCTGTCCGAGGTGATGACCCAAGACAACTACACCCGGATGGAAACGGGCGCAGCACGGCTCGCAGACGGGTTGGCCAAGGTCATTATCCGCCACAACGCCCCATGGCATGTCGTGCGCGTCGGCGCGCGGGTGGAATTCATCTGCGCCCCCGGCCCCCTGCAGAACGGCACCGAAGCCGCCCATGCCCACCAACCGCAGGTCGAAGCCGCACTTCATACCGGCCTTCTGAACCGCGGCACCCTGATCGCGCCGTTTCACAACATGATGCTGGTATCCCCGGTCACGACGCGGGCGCAGATCGACCGCCTGATTGCCAATTTCCGCGCGGTGCTGGCCGCGCTTTTCCCGAAAGACTGAACCATGACGACTTGCCCTTCCGGCGCCACCCCGGCCGAGGCCGAAGCCTTTCTGTCCGCAAATCCGCAGATCGAGGCGATCGATCTGATCCTGACCGATTCGAACGGTATCGCGCGAGGAAAGATCATCCGGCGGCACGAGTTGATGGCGATCTACCAATCGGGGCGGGGCTTTCCAATCTCCATCCTTGGACTGGATATCGTGGGCGAGGATGTGCATGAAACCGGGCTGATCTGGGATCAGGGCGATGGCGACCTGAAAGCCTGGCCGATCCCCGGCACGCTGGTCGCGCTGCACAACACCCGGCCCGCGCGGGCCGAGGTGCTGATGGCACTGCATGAACTGGACGGCCGCCCGATGACGTCGGACCCGCGCCATGCGCTGGCCCGCCAAGTGGCGGCGATGGCTGAAGATGGCCTGTTTCCGGCGGCGGCGTTCGAGCTGGAATTCTTCCTGCTGGCGAACACTCGCGATGAACGCGGCCGGGTGCGCCCGGCACCTGCCGTGCTGGACGGGCGGCTGTCCGACAAGACCGAAGTCTATTCGGTCGATCACCTGCACGGCATGCTGCCGCTGTTCTCCGATATCTATCAGGGCGCTGCGCTGGCGGGCATCACGGCGGAAACGATGATCTCGGAATATGCGCCGGGGCAATACGAACTGACGCTGCGCTACCGCGACAACGCACTGACGGCGGCGGATGACCTGCTCAGGCTGAAGCGCATCGTGCGGGCGCAGGCACGGGCGCATGGCGTCACGGCCTGTTTCATGGCGAAACCCATCGCGGACTATGCCGGGTCGGGCATGCATTTCCACGTCTCGCTGCCCGATGCAAAGGGCCGGAACCGGTTTGCCGATCCGGCCCCCGGCACATACGCACCCGAATTGCTGCGCGCGCTTGGCGGGATGCGCGCCACGATGGGGGAATCGATGCTGGTCTTTGCGCCGCATCTGAATTCGTGGCGGCGCTTTGCCAATCAAAGCTACGCCCCCGTATCGACCAGCTGGGGCGTCAACAACCGATCCGTGGCGCTGCGCATCCCCGAGGGGCCCAGCGTATCGCGCCGCATCGAACATCGCCCGTCGGGCGTGGATGCCAACCCCTATCTGGTGGCCACGACGATCCTTGCGGGCCTGCGCAAGGGCTTGGCCGAGCAGATCGACCCCGGCCCGGAAACCCGCGGCAATGGCTATGACAGCGCCGATGACAGCACTATCCCGCGCGACTGGGGCGATGCGATCGAGGTCGCGACAAGGTCCGCGTTCCTGCAGGACGCGCTGGGGGTGGACATGCACCGCACCTTTACCGCTGTGAAAGCCGCCGAATACGCCCGCGTCGCACGCACCATCGCGGATGTGGATTACGACCTGTATCTGCACAACGTGTGAGAGAGGTGGATGGGGGCGCTGCCCCCCGCCTGCGGCCCCCCCGGGATATTTTTGAACCGAAGAAGCCGGAAGCGGCTTATGCTTCCAGTTCGGTGTCCCAATACAGGAAGTCCATCCAGCTTTCGTGCAGATGGTTCGGCGGGAAACGGCGGCCCAGGTTGCGCATCTCTTCGGCGGCGGGCTGGCGCGGCGGTTTGCGCAGCGTGAGGCCAGAGGCGCGCAGCGATTTCGCGCCTTTGCGCAGGTTGCAAGGGGCGCAGGCGGCCACGACGTTTTCCCATGACGTGATGCCACCCCGGGCGCGCGGCACCACATGGTCAAAGGTCAGGTCGCCCTTCGATCCGCAATACTGGCAGCGGAATTCATCGCGCAGGAACAGGTTGAACCGGGTGAAGGCGACCTTTTTCTGCGGCTTGACGAATTCCTTCAGCACGACGACCGACGGGATGCGGATGGTCATCGACGGGCTGCGCACCACCTCGTCATATTCGGCGATGATGTTCACCCGGTCCAGCACCACCGCCTTGACCGCTTCCTGCCAAGGCCACAACGACAGCGGGTAATAGGACAGCGGGCGGTAGTCCGAATTCAGCACCAGCGCCGGATGGTGGCGCAGGCTGATCGGGTCGCGCACGAATTCTGATCTGAAACTTCCGTCCATCCTGGCTTTCGCCTCCTGCCCGTCCCGCACGTTGCGGGGGGAGCGGGAGCCCCGCTCCAAACTTGCCCTGAACTATATCTCGCGGAACTCGCGGGGCAAGCCCCATGATGTCGCGGGATGCTGCGGGAGCGATACCGCCGGGCTGTAACAGACGGGTGACGTTTCCGGCCCCGAACCGGGTCAGAACCCGCAGCGGTCCCGCAAAAACGCCAGGGCAACGGACAGGCCATCGGGCGCGATGCCATGGGCCGTGCCGCGCATGACATGGGCGAACACCTCGGTGAACCCCGCCTGTTCGAGGGCTTCGGCGGCTTCGGGCAGGGATTGCACCGGCACCACATCGTCCTGATCGCCATGGACCAAAAGGATCGGCGGGCGCGTCACCGCCTCGTCGGGCAGATGTTCGGGGGCCAGCAAGCGGCCAGAGAACGCCACCACACCCGCCAGCGCATCATCGCGGCGCGGCGCGACGTGCAGCGCCATCATCGATCCTTGCGAAAAGCCCACCAGCGCCAACTGTTCCGGCAACAGGTCGTGATCGACCATGATGGCGTCCAGAAAGGCGTTCAGGTCGGCCACGGCGCGGGCCATGCCATCCATCGATTCGGCCTCGGATGATCCGTCGATCCATGGGATCGGGAACCATTGAAAGCCCATGGGCGCCCCGGCGCAGCGTTCCGGCGCATCGGGGGCGACGAACATCGTGTCGGGCAGATGGTCGGCCAGCGGATCGGCCAACCCCATCAGATCGGCCCCGTTCGCGCCATAGCCATGCAGGAATACCACGGCGGACCGGGTTTCACCCGATTGTGCCTTGCGTTTCTTGGCCTTCAGCACCCGTGTCATGCGATCCCCTCGCGTGTTTTCCGCACATGGTAGTAGGCCCACAGCGTGCGCGCCGCAACCGATTGCCACGGCGACCAGGCCGCCGCCATCTGCCGCAGGTCACGATCGCGCGGGCGTTCCGGCAGGTCATACAGCAGCCGCGCGCCTTCTTGCAGCGCCAGATCGCCGGGGGCGAACACATCGGCGCGGCCGAGACTGAACATCGCATAGATTTCTGCCGTCCAGATGCCGATGCCGGGCACCGCCGTCAGCGTGGCGATGATGTCGGGCAAGGCCACGTCCCGCAGCGCGGCATAATCGATGCCCGCGGCGGCCAGTGCCCGGGCATAGCGCGCCTTTTGCCGCGACAGGCCAAGCGCGCGCAGATCATCGTCCGACAGCGCCAGAACCGCCGCCTCGGTGATTGCGCCGGCGCCTTCCATCCGGGTGCGGATCGCGCGGGCGGATGCGACGCTGACCTGCTGGCTGACGATCGCCCAGAGCAGTTCGGTGAAGCCGTCACCGCGTCGGCGCAAAGGCAAGGGGCCGGTCAGGGTCAGGGCATGGGCCATCCGCGGGCATTGCCCGGCAAGCCAAGCCACGCCTTCGGCGACATCCGCGTCGGTTTCGATAATGCGGTCTTGCATGGCGCGACCCTAGAGCGCAGATGGCGATGACGCCACCCCTTGCGTCGGTTGGTTCACCTGTTAACGCTGCACGCATGACCGATTCCGCATATATCCCCGACGATGCCCGCGCCAAGCGCAACGTGATCGTGCTCGTCGCCGCGCAGGCGATCCTTGGCAGCCAGATGCCGATGATCTTTACCATCGCGGGGCTGGCAGGATCGACGCTGGCGCCCAACCCCTGTTTTGCCACGCTGCCGATCAGCCTGACCGTGCTGGGATCGATGCTGGCCGCCACGCCCATATCCGCGATCATGCAGAAATACGGGCGGCGGACCGGGTTCACCATTGGCGCGATCTTTGGCGCCATCGGCGGGGCGATCGGAGCCTATGGGCTTTACACCGCGAACTTCTACATCTTCCTGCTGGGGGCGCTGTTTACCGGCGTCTACATGTCGAACCAGGGGTTCTATCGCTTTGCCGCGACCGATACGGCATCGGACAGCTATCGGCCCAAGGCGATTTCCTATGTGATGGCGGGCGGGCTGTTGTCGGCCGTGCTGGGCCCGCAACTGGTGAAACTGACCGCCGAGGCGATGGTGGTCCCGTTCATGGGCACCTATCTGGCGGTGATCGGGATCAACATTGTCGGGTCGTTCCTGTTCATGGCGCTGGACATCCCGAAACCGAAACCGCCCGCCTTCGGATCGCCCACCGGGCGGACGCGCGGCGAATTGCTGAAAGACCCGGTGATCCTTGTCGCGGTGATCTGTGCCACCGTGTCCTATGCGCTGATGAACCTGGTGATGACCTCGTCGCCTTTGGCTGTCGTAGGCTGCGGGTTTGAAACCAATGACGCGGCCAATGTGGTGTCGGCACATGTGCTGGCGATGTATGCGCCGTCCTTCTTTACCGGGCATCTGATCAATCGGTTCGGGGTGGAAAGGATCGTCGGCATCGGATTGGTCATTCTGGCCGGCGCGGGCGCGGTCGCGCTCATGGGCGTCGAACTGGAACATTTCTATATCGCGCTGATCCTGTTGGGGATCGGTTGGAATTTCGGCTTTGTGGGCGCCACGACCATGCTGGCCGGCGCGCACAAGCCGCATGAACGCGGCCGGATGCAGGGCATGAACGACCTTCTGGTGTTCGGCGGTGTGACGCTGGCGTCGTTTTCGTCGGGCGGATTGATGAACTGTTCGGGCGGCAACGCACAACAAGGCTGGATGGCGGTCAACCTTGCGATGGCGCCATTCCTGGTGCTGGCGGGTGGCGCGTTGATCTGGCTGGTGATGCGCCCCAAAGAAGCGTGAACCGGCGAGGCCTAAGTCAGCGCAGCACGCCAGATCAGGCGCAGCCGCGAGATCGCCTCGGGTTCCGCCAGCCGCCCTTGTGGCACCGCTGCCGGATCACGGCGGGC
>JBGSJU010000527.1:0-7599 GCA_041741655.1 Rhodobacterales bacterium | reverse complement strand
GTGCCGCAGGGCTGGCCCCGGGTCTTGCCGCCCTGCAACAGGGCGCGACGCTGGCGCTGGCCAACAAGGAAAGCATGGTCTGTGCCGGGCCCTTGATGCTGGCCACGGCGGAACGGCACAAGGCGCGGCTGTTGCCGGTGGACAGCGAACATTCCGCCGTGTTTCAGGCGTTGCGCGGCGAGGATATGGCGGCGGTGGAACGCGTCATCATCACCGCGTCCGGCGGCGCGTTCCGCGACTGGCCGCTGGACCGTCTGGCCAGTGCAACCGTGCGCGAGGCGTCCAGCCACCCGAATTGGGCCATGGGGCAGCGCATCACCATCGATTCGGCATCGATGTTCAACAAGGCGCTGGAACTAATTGAAACGCACGAGTTTTTTGGGCTGGACCCGGCGCAGATCGAGGTGCTGGTGCATCCGGAATCGCTGATCCATGCGATGGTCGGGTTCCGCGACGGTGCGTTGATGGCCCATATCGGCCCGCCCGACATGCGCCACGCCATCGGCCACGCGCTGCACTGGCCCGATCGCACGCACCTGCCGGTGGCGCGACTGGATCTGGCGGCCATCGGCGCGCTGACCTTCCGTGCGCCCGATCTTGCCCGCTGGCCCGCGCTGCGACTGGCACAATGGGTGATGGAATTGCGCGGACTGGCGGGCGCGGCGTTCAACGCCGCCAAGGAACGCAGTCTTGACCATTTCATCGCCGGTCGCATCGCGTTTCCCGACATGGCGCGGCTGGTCGAAACCGTGCTTGACGGGATGGTGAACGACCCGGGCCTTCTTTCTGCCCCGATCACGCTTGATAACGTCGCGGGGGTGGACCACCTTGCGCGGATACGCGTGGATGCGGCGCTGGCCACCGTGCTTGGCGCAACTGGACACAAAGGAAACTGACGTTTGGACCTGCTCGCCTACCTGCCGGATTTCGGCAACCTGCTGTTCACCATCGTGGCCTTTGTCATCGCGCTGTCGGTCATCGTCGCCATCCATGAATATGGCCATTACATCGTCGGCCGCTGGTCGGGCATCCACGCCGAGGTGTTTTCGCTGGGCTTCGGTCCGGTGCTGTTCAGCCGCACCGACCGGCGCGGCACAAAATGGCAGGTCGCGGCGCTGCCGTTTGGTGGCTATGTCAAGTTTCTGGGCGATGCCAATGCCGCCAGCGGTCCCGACGAGGCGGTCGTGCATGCCATGACCGCCGACCAGCAGCGCCACACCATGCTGGGCGCGCCGCTGTGGGCGCGGGCCGCAACCGTGATCGCGGGGCCGCTGTTCAATTTCATTCTGGCGGTCGGGATTTTCGCCTCCGTCGCCATGATCCAGGGCCAGGCCGCCGACCCGTTGCGCATCGGGTCGGTCGCGGCCTTGCCGGTCGCGCATGATCTGCGCCCGGGCGACGAACCCGTGGCGATTGCTGGCGTTCCGGTGGCGCTGACCGGGTTCGACACGGCGATGGCTGACCTTGCGCCCGCGCCGACCGT
This sequence comes from Rhodobacterales bacterium, assembly GCA_041741655.1. GTDB lineage: Bacteria > Pseudomonadota > Alphaproteobacteria > Rhodobacterales > Rhodobacteraceae > UBA9554. The sequence continues at coordinate 6,116 of JBGSJU010000527.1, read as the reverse complement.
GCCATGGACCGTGCGGCGTGACGGGGTCGAGATGACCGTGGACGGGCCTTATCCGATGCCGCCGCTGATCCAAGGCGTGTCGCCGCAGTCGGCCGCTATGGCCATCGAAATGAAGGCGGGCGATGTCATCACCCATGTCGATGGCCAGCCGATCTTTGCCTTTTCGCAATTGAAAACAGCGGTCGAGGGCGCCGAGGGTCGCCCGGTGCTGTTGCAGGTCTGGCGCGATGGCGCGGTGATGGATTTCGCGCTGGTGCCGAAACGGGTGGATGAACCCCAGCCGGATGGCGGTTTTGTCACCAGTTGGCGCATCGGCATCGCGGGCGGACTGGTGTTTGAACCCGCGACCGAACTGGCCAACCCGCTGGAGGCGCTGTGGGCGGGCGTGGCCGGCACATGGGAAATCATGCGCGGGTCGGTATCGGGCCTGTGGCACATGCTGACCGGCGCGATTTCATCGTGCAACATGTCCGGCCCCATCGGCATCGCCGAGGTATCGGGCCAGATGGCGTCGCAGGGCATCACCGAATTCATCTATTTCATCGGCGTGCTTTCGGCGGCCGTCGGCCTGTTGAACCTGTTCCCGGTCCCGGTGCTGGATGGCGGCCATCTGGTGTTTTACGCCTATGAGGCGGTCGTGGGCCGGGCCCCGTCCGAACGCGCGTTGCGGGTGTTGATGTCGGCGGGGCTGGCGTTGCTGCTGACGATGATGGCCTTTGCGCTTTTCAACGACGTGTTCTGCCCATAGCGCCGGCCCTGCCGCCCATTCGTGGGTCACCAAGGCCGGCAAGCCGCAATGCAATGGCCAAATTTTGGCCATATTCTCGCGTTAATGTCTTGGATATATCCTGAAACGTCCCGGAGGCGGCATCATGAACATGTTCTTTGACAAGACCCGCGGTCTGGGCCTGCTGCTGGCGCTGAACTCGGACCGGATCCTGTATCTGGCGGCCATTGCGGCGGCCATGTCGGCCGGGGCTTGGCTGGCAGTTCTGATCTGACTTCCGTCGTTCGGAACACCCTCCTAAACGTCCGCCAAAACGCCCCGCGCCGGTCCACCAACGCCATATCACGGTTTCGGACCGCTGATTGGGGCCACAGATAGTATTGCCGTTTTGACAACCCCGCGCCCGCAAGGTAGCTACGTCCCAATGGGATGTCAGACCGGGATTGGGAAAATGCACTTCAAGACCAAGGCGCCACGTCGCGCCCGTACCGATCGCTGCCGCCCGCTTCGCCCGGCAAGCCTTGCGCTTTTCCTCGCGTTTTCAGGCGTATCGGGATTGGTGGCCAGCCAGGTTCTGGCGCAGGAATACCGGTTCGATCAGGTCCGCGTCGAAGGCAACCAGCGTGTCGAACCAGCCGCCATTCTGGGGTTCGCGGGAATCGCCCGGGGTACGCCGCTGTCGGCCGGCCAACTGAACGACGCCTACCAGAACATCCTCAGTTCCGGACTGTTTGAAACGGTGGAAATCACGCCGCAGGGCCGCACGCTGCTGATCACGGTCAAGGAATATCCGACGATCAACCGCATCTCGATCGAGGGCAACCGCCGGCTGAAGGATGAGGCGCTGGCGAGTGCGGTGAAATCGCGCGAACGGTTCGTGTACAACCCCGCTCAGGCCGATCGCGATGCCGCCGAAATCGCTGCCGCCTATAATGCGGCCGGTCGTATCGCGGCCCGGGTCAGCCCGAAGATCATCCGCCGGTCGGACAACCGCGTGGATCTGGTGTTCGAGGTTTTCGAGGGCGGGCTGGCCGAGATCGAGCGGATCGGGTTTGTCGGCAACCGCGTCTATTCCGACAACCGCCTGCGCCGCGTGGTGGAAACCAAGCAGGCCGGCCTGCTGCGCGCCCTGATCAAGAGCGACACCTTCGTCGAGGACCGGATCGAATTCGACAAGCAGGTGCTGCGCGATTTCTACCTCAGCCGCGGCTATGTCGATTTCCGCATCACGGCAGTCAACGCCCAGTTGGCGCAGGAACGCGACGGGTATTTCATCACCTTCAACGTCGAGGAAGGCCAGCAGTTCCGCTTTGGCGCAACCCCGGTCACCTCGGATCTGGCCGAGGTGGACGTTGCGCTGTTTCAGGCGGCGGTCAAGGTCAAGTCCGGCAATGTCTATTCCCCGCTGCAGGTCGAGGCCGACATTTCCAAGCTGGAAAAGCTGGCGATCCAGCAGGGCCTTGATTTCGTCCGGGTCGAGCCGCGCATCACCCGCAATGATCGTGATCTGACGCTGGATGTCGAATATGCGATGGTCAGGGGACCGCGCATTTTCGTCGAACGCATCGACATCGAAGGCAACACCACCACGCTGGATCAGGTGATCCGCCGTCAGTTCCGGATTGCCGAAGGCGACCCCTTCAATCCGCGCGAAGTGCGCGAGGCCGCCGAACGCATCCGCGCGCTGGGGTTCTTTGCCACGGCTGACGTGAATGCCCGCGAAGGCACCAATCCCGATCAGGTCATCGTGGATGTCGAACTGGAAGAAACCACCACCGGGTCGCTGACCTTCGGCGGAACCTATTCGACCAACAGCGGCTTTGGCCTGCTGGTGCAATTCCGCGAAACCAACTTTCTGGGGCGTGGACAGCGGCTGAACCTGCAACTCTCCGGTGCCGAAGACAATCAGGTCTACGGGCTGCGGTTCGCCGAACCGGCGCTGTTGGGGCGCGATCTGTCGTTCGATCTGGACCTCAGCTACCGCGAGACGGAAAACTCCTTCGCGAACTTCAACTCGGAAGCGATCGTTTTCCGACCGGGCATCGAGTTTCCGGTCAGCGAGAATGGCCGGATTGGCGTTTACGCTTTTGCCGAACAATCTGCTATGAAGGATTCCGGGTCGGTTGTCGGGGCATTGGTTGCAAGCGAAATCGCGCAGGATGACGTGCAGACGTCCGGGCTTGGCTACAACTACACGTTTGACACCCGCCGCGGCGGTTTGGACCCAAACCTGGTCTATGTGCTTGAATTCGGACAGAAATTCGCCGGTGGCGATGCCAACTACATCAAGACGACGGCCAAGGCCATCGCCCAGACCCGGGTGTTCAACGAAGAGATCACGTTGCGTGCCACGCTGGAGGGCGGTGTCCTGAGCTATAGCAAGGGCACGTCGCGCTCGCTGGACCGGTTCAGCATCGGGTCGGAAATCCTGCGCGGGTTCACCCCGGACGGCATCGGCCCGCGTGAAGTGGTGGCGGGGGTGTCGAACGATGCGCTTGGCGGCAACCTGTATGTGGTCGCGCGGTTCGAGGCGGAATTTCCGCTGGGCCTGCCCGAGGAATACGGCATCACGGGGGGCCTCTTTTATGACGTCGGGTCGCTTTGGGGTCTGGATCAATCCAACGCCAACGTGATCTACGAGGATTTCAGCCTGCGTCATTCCATCGGTGCCTCGGTGTTCTGGGAAACGCCGGTCGGACCCTTGCGGTTCAACTTCGCCAAGGCGTTGAAGAAAGAGACGTTTGACGAAGAACAGACCTTTAACCTCACCATTTCGACCCAATTCTGATGCGTTGCGTCGGCGGGATCAGGGCAGGGGCTGTGGCGATGGCCGCGACCCTATGCCTTGGTTGGGCTGGCGGGACCGTGGCGCAGCCCCTGCAATCGCCGGTCCTTGTCGTGAACAGTGAACAGCTGTTTTCCGACAGCGCCTATGGCCGCCGTATCGAAGCCGAGATCGCCGCCGAAACCAACGCGCTGGAGGCGGAAAACCGGCGCATCGAAGCCGAACTGGAAGCCGAGGAAAAATCGCTGACCGCGACGCGCGCCAGCACCGCGCCCGAAGAATTTCGCCCGCTGGCCGAAGCCTTCGACGCCAAGGTGACGCAGATCCGCACGGCACAGGCCAACAAGGCCCGCGCGCTGCAGCAGCGATCCGATCAGGCGCGGCGGCGGTTTCTGGGCGAGGTCGGCGACGTTCTGGAAACCATCATGCAGGATGCGGGGGCCGCGGTGATCCTTGAACAGCGGTCGGTGTTCTTTTCCGCCCGCGCCGTCGATGTGACAGCCGAAGCGGTGACGCGTCTGGATGCCGCGATCGGCGATGGCAGCAGCCTGCCCGCACAAGAGTAGCGTGCTTGCTCCGCCGGGGGCGACTTGGTAAGCCGGAACCGACATGACGAGGACCGAATGCATGGGCCAGCCCCCGACCAGTGCCGACATCCAGTTGATCCAGCGCATCCTGCCGCATCGCTATCCGTTCCTGCTGGTTGACCGGGTGACGGACATCGCCGGCACCGCCAGCGCCATCGGATTGAAGAATGTCACGATGAACGAGCCGCATTTTCAGGGGCATTTTCCCGGCACGCCCATCATGCCGGGCGTCACGATCATCGAGGCGATGGCCCAGACCGCCGCCGTGATGGTCGGCGTGGCGATGGATCTGGCCGACAAGCAGATGCTGATCTATTTCATGGCCATCGATGCCGCGAAGTTCCGCCGCAAGGTGGTGCCGGGCGATCAGTTGCGGATGGAAGTGACAACGCTGCGCGGCAAGCCGGGCGCAAAGGTCTGGCGGTTCAAGGGCGTGGCGACGGTGGACGGCGACATGGCGGCCGAATGCGAATTCACCGCGATGATGGATTTGCCCAAGCCTGCGGAGGCAACGGTGTGACCGAAACCCTGATCCATCCTTCGGCCATCGTGGACCCCGCCGCGCGGCTGGGGCGGGGCGTGCGCATCGGGCCGTTCTGCCTGATCGGACCCGAGGTTCAGATCGGCGACGGCACCGAGGTGAAATCGCATGTGGTCATCACCGGCGACACGCAGATCGGTTCAGATTGCACGGTCTACGCCTTTGCGGTGATCGGCGAGGTGCCGCAGGACAAGAAGTTTTCCGGCGAAAAGACGCGCCTTGTGATCGGCGACCGCAACCGCATCCGCGAACATGTGACGATGAACCCCGGCACCATGGGCGGCGGTGGTGTGACGCGCATCGGCCATGACGGGCTGTTCATGGCGGGGGCCCATGTCGCCCATGACGTGCAGGTGGGCGACCGGGTGATCCTTGTCAATCACGTCGCCATCGCGGGCCATTGCATCATCGAGGATGACGTGATCGTCGGCGGGCTGTCGGGCGTGCATCAGTTCGTGCGCATCGGGCGTGGTGCGATCATCGGCGCGCTGACCATGGTGACGAACGATGTGATCCCCTACGGACTGGTGCAGGCGCCGCGCGGGCGGCTTGACGGGCTGAACCTTGTCGGACTGAAACGCCGCGGCGTGCCGCGCGAGGATATCGCCGCGCTGCGCGCCGCGTTCCAGATGCTGGCGCAGAGCGAAGGCACCTTTGTCGAGCGCGCCCGCCGTCTGGGTGATGACACGACCAGCGCGTATGTCCGCCAGATCGCCGATTTCGTGCTGGCCGACAGCGATCGCAGCTTTCTGACCCCATGATCTGCCTGATCGCGGGGCGGGGCGCGCTGCCCGATCACGTCGAGGCGGCGCTGGCAAGCAATGTAGTCGTTGCCGCACTGGACGGGCAACCGCCGGACCGGCTGATCCCCGATGTGACCTTCCGGCTGGAAAGGCTGGGCACGTTCCTGTCGGACCTCAGGGCGCGCGGTGTCACCGGCCTGTGCATGGCAGGTGCCGTGGCGCGCCCTGCCATTGATCCGGGCCTGATCGACACGGCAACACGGCCCTTGGTGCCGCAGTTGATGACGGCGCTTGGCGCAGGCGATGATGGTGCGCTGCGCATCGTGATGGCGGTGTTCGAAGCGGCGGGGTTTACCGTCCACGCCGCCCAGGACCTGTGCCCGAACCTGCTGTTGCCCGCCGGCATCCCCACCCGCGCCCAGCCCAGGGTGCAGCACCAGACCGAGGCACGGCAGGGCTGGCTGACGCTGGCCGAGATGGGCGCGGCGGATGCAGGGCAGGCCTGCGTGATCCGGAACGCGGCCGTGATCGCCCGCGAGGATGCGCGTGGCACCGATGCGATGCTGGATGATGTCATCGCCGGGCAGGCCTTGTCGGTTGCCGATGACCCGTTCACCTGGGCCACGGACCAGATCAGCGATCTGCTGGACGACGCCGCCGACTGGCTGTCCGGCCCAGAGGCGCTGCCCAGGCGGGGCGGCATCCTGTGCAAGGGGCCGAAACCGGCGCAGGA
>JBGSJU010000526.1:0-4732 GCA_041741655.1 Rhodobacterales bacterium | reverse complement strand
CCGATGACGCCGCCCGGTCGGTCGCCGGGGTGGGCGGACAGGCTGCCACCACGCCGGCGACGCAGCGTCGCCCGGTCGAAACCGCGGGCGGACTGGCCAACAAGGATTGCCGCATCGAATCTGGCGTCAAACGCTGCCGCGTCGGGAACTGACCCGCACCGCGGGTCGGTTTTGATGCCAGAGCGGTCGGAAGGCTGTCGCATTCGTCCCCGGCTTTGCGCCATATCTGACGCAAACCCGCCGGAACGGAGCCCGCCCGATGAAAACCCATGTCAAAGCTCTGGTCGTTGGCGGTGGTGCTGTCGGCACGTCCATCGCCTATCATCTGGGGCAGGCGGGGTGGGACACGTTGCTGTTGGAACGCGACGAATTGACCGCCGGATCGACATGGCATGCGGCGGGGCTGCTGCCCCTGTTCAACATGGGCTATGCCACCACGCATATCCACAAATACAGCGTCGATTTCTACAAGCGGCTGGAGGCGGAAACCGGGCTGAACGCCGGGTTTGCCGTGGTGGGCAACCTGCGCATGGCGCAGACGCAGGACCGCATGGACGAGTACATGCTGTATTCCTCCGTCGCGGAAACCGCGGATGTGTATCACGAATTCCTGACGCCGGCGCAGATCAGGGACCGTTGGCCGCTGGTGCGCAGCGATGACCTGAAAGGCGCGCTGTTTCATCCGCAGGACGGCTATATCAACCCCGCCGATGTGACGATGGCGATGGCCAAGGGCGCGCGGCAGTTCGGCGTCACCATCGAGCGGCGCTGGCAGGTCGATGGCTATCGCTGGACCGGGTCGGAATGGCAGGTCAGCGTGACCCGGATGGAGGAAAAGGGCGGCAATCTGGTGCCGTCCGGCGAAACCGCCGTCATCGTGGCCGAACATGTGGTGACCGCCACTGGCAACCACGCACAGCGCACGGCGCGGATGCTGGGGATCAAGATCCCCGCGATCCCGGTGGAACACCAGTATATCGTCACCGAACCCGACCCCGCGCTGGTCGCATGGCGCGCGTCCAACCCTCAGCACCCCGTGCTGCGCGACGCCGATGCGAAATGGTATGTCCGCGAGGAACGCGGTGGCTGGATCCTTGGGCCTTATGAACGGGGCGCGCCGGCGCGGTTCGCCTACGGCGTGCCCGACAGTTTCCGCGCCGACCTGTTCCCGCTGGATCTGGACCGGATCGAGGCGGAATACCTGTCCTTCAACCACCGCATCCCCAGTTCCGAACAGGTCGGGCTGAAGGACGATTTCAACGGCCCGATCTGTTACACACCCGATGGCAACCCGCTGGTCGGCCCCGCGCCCGGCCTGCGCAACATGTGGCTGGCCGAAGGGTTCAGTTTCGGCATCACGGCGGCGGGCGGCACCGGGTACTATCTGGCGCAGATGATGGTGGCGGGCGAGGCCGAGATCGACATGGCCTCGCTGGACCCCAAACGCTACGGGTCATGGATCACCACCGACTACGCCGCGCGCAAGAACGAGGAATGTTACGAACACGTCTTCATCCTGCATCACCCGGACGAGGAACGCGAAGCCTGCCGCCCGCTGCGCACCGCACCCGCCTATGACCGGCAACTGGCGCTGGGGGCGCAGATGGGGCAGGTGAACGGCTGGGAACGCCCGAACTACTACGGCCCGCCGGACGCGCCCGTGACATTCGACCATGACGGGCGGTCGTTCCGGCGTGGCACATGGTGGCCCTATGCAGTCGCCGAGGCCGAGGCGGTGCGCAAGACCGTCGGGATCATCGACGCCGCCGCCTTTACCAAGCATCTGGTGCGTGGGCCGGGCGCGACGGCGTTTCTGGATCACTTCACCTGCAACAAACTGCCCGCCGTGGGGCGGATCAACCTGACCTATGCGCTGGCCGATCATGGCACGACCCGGACGGAATACACGATCGTGCGGCTGAAGCCGGATGAATACACCCTGATCTCTGCCGGGGCCTGGACGGCTTATGACGCGGATTTCCTGCAGAAATCGGCGGCGGATTTCATGGACCAAGGCGGCGGATACATCGACATCCACGATGTGACGACGCAATGGGGTGTCTATGCGCTCGCCGGTCCCAATGCGCGGGCGCTGCTGCACGATCTGGTCAAGGATGCAGATCCGGACAGCGTGCTGGGCAACAAACGGTTCCCATGGCTGTCGGTCCGCGACATCGAACTGGGCATGTGCCCGGTGCGCGCGGTGCGGGTGGCCTATACCGGCGAACTGGGCTGGGAATTGCACTACCCCATCGAATTCGGTCGATATCTGTGGGATCTGATCGGGTCCGTGGGCGCGAAACACGGGTTGAAACCGGTGGGCGCGCGGGCACAGAATTGGCTGCGGCAGGAAAAATCCTACCGCGCCTTCGGGGCCGAACTGGGCCGCGATGCCACGCCGCTGGAAGCCGGGCTGGACCGGTTCGTGGACCTGACCAAGGATTTCCGGGGCAAGGCGGCGATGCTGGCTACGGGCATCCGGTCGAAATGCGTCACCCTGCTGATCGACGGGCCTGTGGACACCGATCCATGGGGCAAGGAAGCGCTGCTGCATGACGGGCAGAAGGTGGGCCGCCTGACCTCGGGCGGGTATTCCGTGGTCTTCGGGCGTCAGATCGGCATGGGCTATGTGCGCCCCGATCTGGCCGTGTCGGGCACGCGCCTGACGGTGCGGATGCAGCGGAAGGACTGGCAGGCGGTGGTGACCGAGGACAGCCCCTACGATGCTGCAAACGCGCGCATCCGGGCGGATGGGTAGAGGGGGGCGCCGCCCCCCGCGCCTGCGGCGCCTCCCGGGGGTATCTGTAAACCTAAGAAGCCGGGGACATGGTGCCCGGCCAGTGACCCCGCCAACCCAAGCCAGCCACTAGTGGCCAGAGCCGACGTCGATTGCGCGGTGAAAATGGCGTGAAACATCAGGGCCTTCTGGATAATGGATGGCCATGTGGTGTTGGGCGAAAGGGGCAAGGTCGCGTTTGGATACGCAAAGGGCTGCGATCTTGCGGCAGAGGACGCGCCTGTAATTGACGCAGCGCCGGCAGCGCGTCAGCCGTCGATCTTGGTCTTTCCCATGCCCTGACCTTGACCCTTGCCCTGACCTTGGCCCTGACCTTGGCCCATGCCGTTGCCCCCGCCAAAATCCTCGCCGGTGATCTTGCCATCGCCGGTGCGGTCCATGCGGGCGAACCAGGCGTCGCTGCCGGTTTCAAATTCGGTCTTGGTCACGATGCCATCGCCATCGGTGTCATTCAACTCGCGCGCCATGCCTTCGTCGGCATTGGCCATCGCGCCTTTGGCGTGCTCGCCCGCGTTGTTGGCGCGGTCGGCGGCGCGGGTTTCGTCGAACAGATCATATTCCGGCGCGTCCAGCTGGCCATTTTCGTTCTGGTCGAACATCGTGAACACGTCGGCGCGTTTTTCCCGCGCCTCGGTCAGCGTGACGGTGCCATCGCCGTCCAGATCCCAGTTCTGGATGAAATGCCCGCCGGGCGCTGCGTTTTGCGCCAGCGCGGCACTGGACAGGATCAATGTTAGGGGGAGGGCGCGGCCGGTCTGGATCAGGCGGGCAAACATGGGGTCAACTTTCATTCTGATTTCGGAATGTGATTGAAACGACGGGGTCCGGAGATTCCGTCGCGACCAGATCGCGGCCAGATCGCGGCGGGATCAAGATTGATGCGGGCGCAAACGGTCAGGCGGGCGCGGTCAGTTCATCAAAGCACTCCATGGCCTTGGCGGCATACATGGTGGCGGGACCACCGCCCATCTGGATGCACATGCCCAGAACGTCGGCCAGTTCGTCGCGCGTGCAGCCCGCCTTGATCAGGGCCTCGACATGCAAAACGATGCAATCTTCGCAATGCACGGCAATGGCGATGCCAAGCGCCACGAATTCCTTCGTCTTGAAATCCAGCACGCCGCCTTCCTTGACAGCCTTGGACAAAGCACCAAAGCCTTTGGTGACCTCGGGCAGGGCCTTGTAAAGGCCGCGCAGGCGATTGCGGGTATCGGTCAGGTGGGTGTTCCAGGACATGGCAGGCTCCGAGGTTGGGGTTGTGGCTATCTGGCGCGGGCGCGGCGGTTTCGCCTTGATCTGGATCAGCCCTTGCGGGCGACGAAGGCCATGTTGTTGGCCGGCATTTCCACCACCTGCACCAACGTCAGCCAGCGGGCGTGGATCCAGTCGATCACGTCCCAGTCATCCTTGTAGCCGATGGTCGGGTCCTGCGCGGTCAGGCTGGCGTGAAAGGCGGCGTCGCCTTCGGAGGTGGTCTGGCCGTCACGCAGGAAGGGGCCATAGAGGATGAACAGCCCGCCCGGGGCCAGCGCCGCCGCCGCCTCGGTCAGCAGTGTCTGGGCGGCGGGGGTCGGGATAAGATGGAACAGGTTGACCAGCAGGATCGCATCGACCGGGTCCGTTGTGGCCCCCCATCCGGGGGCTGTCGCATCCAGCCGCAGGGGCGCGCGCAGGTTCGGCAAGCCGGCGGCGCGGACATGGGCATCGATGGACGTCATCCGTTCGGGGGCGATGTCGGTCGGTTGCCAATCGATGCCGGGAAACTGCGCGGCAAAAGCCACCGCATGTTCGCCGGTTCCGGACGCCAGTTCCAGCATGCGGCCCGTGGCCGGCAGAATGGTCACTCCAGGCAAAAAGTCAAAATCACCATCCGGGGGGGGGTCGCTGTTGGTGTTCAGGTTGGCCCGGGTCAACAGCGTGATCAGCGGCTTGCCG
>JBGSJU010000525.1:0-4109 GCA_041741655.1 Rhodobacterales bacterium | reverse complement strand
AAGAACCCGCCGCCGCGCCGGCCCGGTTTGCCGCGCTGGATGATGCCGCCCTTGCAGCCGCCGGGGCAGGGCAGAAGCCCGCCGCCTTGGCAAAGCCACGCGGCGGCAAGGCCGATGATCTGAAGCTGATCGAGGGTATCGGCCCGGTGCTGGAACAGCGCCTGCATGACTGGGGCATCTACCATTTCGACCAGATCGCATCCTGGGGCCCGGCCGAGGTCGCCTTTGCCGACCAGAACGTGCCGCGCTTCAAGGGACGCGCCAGCCGCGACAAATGGGTGCCTCAGGCGCGCATCATCGTGACCGAAGGCATCGAGGCCTTTCTGGAACGCGCCAAGACCAACGATTATTGAGCCCAAGTTTGCGGAGTGACAGATGGCCGGGATGCAGGACAAGACCACCGCAAAGGCTGGACAGCTCATCGCGCTGTTTCTGGCCGGCGTCGGCCTGTTCTGGATCGCGGCCACGTTCATTGGCGGTTGGCTGGGCCTGTCGCCACGCGTTCGCGTGCTATTTGACCTGTTTGCGCTGGCCGGGTTCGGCTGGGCGCTGTGGATGACGGTCGGTCTTTGGCGCAATCGCCAGACCGAAGGCCGTGAAAAGGGAAGGTGAGCGATGCTCAAGGATCAGGACCGGATTTTTACCAATATCTACGGCATGCATGACCGCACCCTGAAAGGGGCGATGGCGCGTGGGCATTGGGATGACACGGCCGGGATCATCGCCCGGGGCCGCGACACGATCATCGACCAGATGAAGAAATCCGGCCTGCGCGGGCGCGGCGGGGCGGGGTTTCCGACCGGGTTGAAATGGTCGTTCATGCCGAAACAGTCGGACGGGCGGCCCAGCTATCTGGTGATCAATGCCGACGAATCCGAGCCCGGCACCTGCAAGGACCGCGAGATCATGCGCCATGATCCGCATACCCTGATCGAAGGCGCGCTGATTGCGTCCTTCGCGATGAACGCCAACGCCTGCTACATCTACATCCGCGGCGAATATGTCCGCGAGCGCGAGGCGCTGCAGGCGGCCATCGACGAATGCTACGACGCGGGGCTGTTGGGCAAGGATGCCGCGAAATCCGGCTGGGATTTCGACCTGTATCTGCACCACGGCGCCGGCGCCTATATCTGCGGCGAGGAAACCGCGCTGCTGGAGTCACTGGAAGGCAAGAAGGGCATGCCGCGGATGAAACCGCCGTTCCCGGCGGGATCGGGGCTTTATGGTTGCCCCACCACGGTCAACAACGTCGAATCCATCGCGGTGGTGCCCACCATCCTGCGCCGCGGGCCGGACTGGTTCGCGGGCTTTGGCCGGCCGAACAATGTGGGTACGAAACTGTTCGCGATTTCGGGCCATGTGAACACGCCTTGTGTCGTTGAAGAAGCGATGTCGATCACCTTTGAAGAGCTGATCGAAAAGCACGCGGGCGGTATCCGCGGCGGCTGGGACAACCTGCTAGCGGTGATCCCGGGCGGCAGTTCGGTGCCCTGCGTGCGTGGCGAAAAGATGCGCGATGCCGTGATGGATTTCGACTATCTGCGCGGCGAGTTGGGGTCGGGTCTGGGCACGGCGGCGGTGATCGTGCTGGACAAGTCCACCGATATCGTGAAGGCGATCTGGCGGCTGTCGAAATTCTACAAACACGAAAGCTGTGGCCAATGCACGCCTTGCCGTGAAGGCACCGGGTGGATGATGCGGGTGATGGAACGTCTGGTGACCGGCGATGCCGACCCCCGCGAGATCGACATGCTGTTCGACGTGACCAAACAGGTGGAAGGCCACACCATCTGCGCCTTGGGTGATGCGGCGGCATGGCCGATTCAGGGCCTGATCCGCAATTTCCGCGACGTGATCGAGGACCGCATCGCGCACAAGCGCGGCCCGGCAGCCCCGCGGCGCGTGGCGGCGGAGTGATGGTGATGCACTGCAGCCGGATCCTCGGGATGGTGGCGCTGACGCTGACTTTGGTCCTGCCGGGCTGCGGCACAAGCTTGAGCAACGCCTTGAAACCGTCGGCAAACCGAACGCTGTTCGATGGCAACTACTATCCGGCACGCCTGTCGACCGACAAGGCCAACCGGGCGGCGTTTTCCGTCACGGTCAGTCGCGCCGCGCAGGGGATCGATGGCGCGCGCGAGGCCGGTCGCTATGAGGCGACGCGCTACTGCATCGAACAATATGGTGATTCGGATGCGATCTGGACCGTCGGCCCCGATACCGAGGGCCTTACGATCCGTGACGATCAGTTGACCTTGGCCGGGCGTTGCAAGGGATGAGCGGTTTCGGGATCACGTCGGCACGGCAGGCGGGCTGTTATTGCATAACAGCCCCCGCCGCCCCCATGTCCGTCGCAGGCGCGGGGCATCCGGCCCGGCCATCTGCGAAGGGATATGCGATGATCATGCGAACTCTGTCGGCGCTGGCGGTTGTGCTGGCGGCCACCACCGGAACGGCCAGCGCGCTGCCGCCGCTGTCGCAGCAATCCGAAATCAACGAGGGCCTGCTGGCCATCGGCATCGCCGATGAGGTGCGCAAACGGTGCGAGGCCATCGCGCCGCGCTATGTGACGGCCTTGACCTATCTGCGGTCGCTGGAAAACAAGGCCGAGGCCATGGGGTATTCCGCAGACGAGATCGACGCCTATGTGACGTCAAAGGCGGAAAAGGCCAAGATGCGGGCGCGCGGCGAGGCAATTCTGGCGGAATCCGGCGTGCGCAAGGATGCGCCGGAAACCTATTGCACCTATGGTCTGGCGGAAATCGCCAAGGGCAGTCTGATCGGTTCATTTCTGAGGGCACGCTGATGCGCATCATTCTGGTATTGCTTTTGTCATCCGGCGCGGCATTGGCCGATGTGAACGGCATTCCGCAGGCGATCTATGATCACACGCTGGACCGGTTCCTTGCCGAACAGATCGGACAGGGCTGTGCCGATTTCGCCTTTGACCGCGACCGCGCCGATACCGACAGCAAACTGGTCGAGGCGTCGTCGGGCCTGTCGGCCAAGCAACTGGCCGGGTTGGCAGGCAAGATGCCGATGGACCGGCTTGCCGCCGATCTGTCCGCGCTCTATGCCGCGAAAAAGATCGTGCCGACTGATCCAAAGACCCTTTGCGCCGCCGGGCGCGCCGAAGTTGCGGCCAAATCCGCCATCGGTTCCTACCTGAAAGCGGAGTGACCCCCATGGCCGACGTCAAGCCCGACCTGAAGAAGATCAACATCGACGGCCAGATCGTCGAGGTGCCGGGCGCCATGACGCTGATCCAGGCCTGCGAGGTGGCGGGGATCGAGGTGCCGCGGTTCTGCTACCACGAACGGCTGTCGATTGCCGGGAATTGCCGGATGTGTCTGGTCGAGGTGGTGGGCGGCCCGCCGAAACCCACGGCAAGCTGCGCGATGCAGGTGCGCGACCTGCGCCCCGGTCCGGAAGGCGCGCCGCCCGTGGTGAAAACCAACAGCCCGATGGTGAAAAAGGCCCGCGAGGGCGTGATGGAGTTTCTGCTGATCAACCACCCGCTGGATTGCCCGATCTGCGATCAGGGCGGCGAATGCGACCTGCAGGATCAGGCGATGGCTTATGGAGTCGATTTCAGCCGCTACCGCGAACCGAAACGCGCCTCCGAGGATCTGAACCTTGGCCCGCTGGTCGAAACCCACATGACGCGCTGCATTTCCTGCACCCGCTGCGTGCGGTTCACCACCGAAGTGGCGGGCATCACCCAGATGGGCCAGACCGGACGCGGCGAAGACAGCGAGATCACGTCCTATCTGAACGAAACGCTGAACAGCAATCTGCAGGGCAACATCATCGACCTGTGCCCGGTCGGCGCGCTGACATCGAAACCCTATGCCTTTACCGCGCGGCCCTGGGAACTGACCAAGACGGAAACCATCGACGTGATGGACGCGCTGGGGTCGAACATCCGGGTGGACACCAAAGGGCGCGAGGTGAAACGCATTCTGCCGCGCAACCATGACGGCGTGAACGAGGAATGGATTTCCGACAAGACGCGCTTTGTCTGGGACGGGCTGCGGCGGCAGCGGCTGGATACGCCTTACGTGCGCGTGGACGGCAAGTTGCGCCGCGCAAGCTGGCCCGAGGCGCTG
>JBGSJU010000524.1:0-4245 GCA_041741655.1 Rhodobacterales bacterium | reverse complement strand
TTGATGACATTGTGGTGGACTGTCGTTGTTATCATCAACCCAACGAGAGGAGAACTACATGTCGCTTGATGCCCACCTTCAGGAACTCAAGAAGAAACATGCAACCCTTTCTGCCAAAGTCGAAGAGCAGCAACGCAGCCCGGCAACGAGTGATCTGACCATCCGCGCCCTGAAGAAGCAGGCGAGCGACGCCGCCCCGAAAGTGGCCACCCGCCGCGCGTCCGAGATGGTGCTGGAGGTGGTCAACCCGGTGATGCCGGAAACCGTCGGCGGGTCCGCCGACCTGACCGGGTCGAACAACACCCGCACCGGTGACATGGGCATTTTCGATATCGGCAACCGCGCGGGCCGCTACATCCATTACGGCATCCGCGAACATGGCATGGCGGCTGCGATGAACGGCATGGCACTGCATGGCGGCATCCGGCCCTATGGCGGCACCTTCATGGCCTTCACCGATTATGCCCGCCCCGCCATGCGGCTGTCGGCGCTGATGGGGGTGCCGGTGGTCTATGTGATGACGCATGACAGCATCGGGTTGGGCGAGGATGGCCCGACCCACCAGCCGGTTGAACATCTGGCAATATCGCGCGCCACGCCCAACACCTTGGTGTTCCGGCCCTGCGATGTGGTGGAAACCGCCGAGGCCTGGGAAATCGCGTTGACGGAACGGACCCGCCCGTCGGTCCTGTCGCTGACGCGGCAGAACGTGGCGCTGCAACGGGTGAAACACGGCGGCAAGAACCTGACGGCACTTGGGGCTTATGTGCTGGCCGACGCGACGGCCAAGCGGCAGGCCATCCTGATCGCCACCGGGTCCGAGGTGGAGATTGCCATGGCCGCCCGCAGCGCGCTGGAGGCAGACGGCATCGGCACCCGCGTGGTGTCGATGCCGTCGATGGAATTGTTCGCCGCGCAGGACGAGGCCTATCGCCGCAAGGTGCTGCCCGCCGGTCCGGTCCGCGTCGGCATCGAGGCCGCGGTGCGCATGGGCTGGGACCGCTGGCTGCTGGGCGAACGGGGCCGCGAAGGCAAGGCGGGCTTTGTCGGCATGACCGGCTTTGGCGCCTCTGCCCCGGCCGAGGTGCTTTATGCCGAGTTCGGCATCACGGCAGAGGCGGTCGCAGCCGAGGTGAAGCGGTTGCTGGGCTGAAGCCGCTTGAAGGGGGCCAGCCCCCTTGACCACTTCACACACAAGGGGGCCAGCCCCCCTTGACCACGCGATACACAAGGGGGACAGCCCCCCTGGACCACGCGGTAAACAAGGGGGGCCAGCCCCCCTTGACCACGCGATATACAAGGGGGGCCAGCCCCCCTTGACCCCCCGGGATATTTGGAAACCGAAGAAGGCAGGCAGACTCAGCATCCCGCCGCCTGCTTTCGGACATCACCTTGCGGGAAGCTCAATGCGACGGGCCACCCCCGGTGATGGCCCCGAACACCGGCGCAATCAAGCGTGTGGCTATGGGGATCAGCAAAACCCCGAGCGCCAGACCGAACAGACCGTCCAGAGCCGCAGTCACTGCCCATTCCGTGATGCCGGCATAGGCCGGGCCAACTGCCTCTGCCGCCGCTAGGGCCAGATCATGGATCGGCGCATAGGGCCAATCCACACCCAATTCATGCATCCCGTGAATGACGATGTTGCCGCCCACCCACAGCATGGCGGCCGTGCCGACGGTGGACAACAGTTTCAGCAGTTTCGGCATTCCCGCCACCAGCCCGCGTCCGATGGCCCGTACCAGCCGGGTGCGGGCGCGGGTGGCCAGATGCAGGCCGACATCGTCCATCTTCACGATCAACCCCACCGCGCCATAAACCGCCACCGTGACCATCAACCCGACGAGGGCCAAGGTCACACCCTGCATCCACAGCGTCGGCACCTCGATCGCGGCGAGGGTGATTGTCATGATCTCTGCCGACAGGATGAAGTCGGTCTTGATCGCGCCCTTGATCTTGGCCTCTTCCAGATGCTGCGGATCCTGCACATCCATGTCTTCGGCCACATGCGCGTCGCCATGCGGGAACAGGACGTGATAGACCTTTTCCGCGCCCTCGAAGCACAGATAGGCCCCGCCCAGCATCAACAAAGGCGTGATGACGAAGGGCGCAAAACGGTCCAGCAGCATCAACGCGGGCAGCAGGATCACCAGCTTGTTGACCACCGACCCCCGGGCGATGCGCCAGATGATCGGCAGTTCGCGCGCCGGCGCGAACCCCTGCACATATTTCGGCGTCACGGCGGCGTCGTCGATCACCACGCCGGCGGTTTTCGATCCGGCCTTGGCGGCGGCGGCGGCGATGTCGTCCACACTGGTCGCGGCCACCTTGGCGATGGCGGCCACATCGTCCAACAGGGCCAGAAGTCCACTCATGCCGCTCTCCGCTTGCTGCCGGGCAGAGTAACCGCAGGTGCGGCCATGGCAAGCCAACATGGAACAGCTTGCCGGATGGAAAGTGCCATTACGGTGAGAGCGGCGCAAACCGCCACGCGCGTTAGCGCAATCATGTCGCAGAGAGCGCCAACGCCGCGCTGCGGCATGGTTTTTTCGCTTTCGGCTGCGACAAAGCGCGCGCTATGACGACCGCGATCAGCCGCAGGACAGACGGCGCCGGAACAGACTGGGACACAGAGGGAGACCACCATGACGATCACGATCGGGATCAACGGGTTCGGCCGCATCGGGCGCTGCACGCTGGGGCACATCGCGGAAACCGCGCGCACGGACCTGAAGGTTGTGCGCATCAACGCCACCGGCCCGCTGGAAACCGCCGCCCATCTGATGCGCTACGATTCGGTGCATGGCCGGTTCCCGGGCACGATCACGACTGCCAACGGCACCATGGATATGGGTCAGGGCCCGTTCGGCGTGCAATCGACCTACAAGATGGATGAACTGGACTGGACCGGTGTAGATATCGTGCTGGAATGTACCGGCGAATTCAACGACGGCGACCTTGCGCGCAAGCATATCGAACGCGGCGCAAAGGCCGTGCTGATTTCCGCCCCGGCCAAGAATGTGCAGAAGACCATCGTGATGGGTGTGAACGATCATATCCTTGGCAAAGGCGATGTGATGATTTCGAACGGGTCCTGCACCACCAATTGCCTCGCCCCGCTGGCCAAGGTGCTGAACGACACGATCGGGATCGAGTCGGGCCTGATGACCACGATCCACAGCTATACCGGCGATCAGTACACGCTGGACCGCCGTCACAAGGACCTGTACCGCGCCCGCGCCGCCGCCCTGTCGATGATCCCGACCACCACGGGTGCGGCCAAGGCCTTGGGTGAGGTGCTGCCCGAACTGAAAGGCAAACTGGACGGATCGGCGATCCGGGTGCCCACCCCCAACGTGTCCTGCGTGGACCTGACCTTCATCGCATCGCGCGATGTGACCGAGGCCGATGTGAACGCCGTGGTGGCCGAAGCCGCCGCCGGCAAGATGAAGGGCATTCTGGGTTATGACCCGGAACCCAAGGTGTCGGTGGATTTCAACCACACCACGCACAGTTCGATCTTTGCCCCCGACCAGACCAAGGTGACAGGCAAGCGGTTGGTGCGCGTGTTGTCATGGTATGACAACGAATGGGCGTTCTCGTGCCGCATGGCCGATGTTGCCGTCGCGATGGGCCGGGTGCTGTAAGGCTGCTGCAAGGCTACGGCATCTCGACAATCCGGGCGGTTCCGGGCGATAAGCGGCGCGGAACTGCCAAGGCGGGCCAGCATGACGAACCAGATCGCGATTGCGCTTGGCGTCCTGATCCTGCTGGGGATCGGGTTTGACGCGGTCTGGAACGATGGCTTCAGTTTGCTGTTTTTGGCGCGCAAATTCGCCGAACTTGTGGAATGGTTGGCATTCTGGCGCTGAGGAGACCGCCATGACGACGTTTTTGGTGCTGCTGATCCTGCTGCCCTTGGTCCTGCTGGCGTGGCTGGTGCGCACGACCTGGCGGATCCGGACCATGGCCGAGGCCGCCGTGCCGCCGCAGGGCCGGTTCATCGACGCGCCCACCGGGCGGTTGCATGTGATCGAACAGGGCATGGGTCCGGCGGTCGTGATGATCCACGGGCTGGGCGTGACGGCGGGCAATTTTGCCTATGGGTTGATGGACGCGCTGGCCGATACGCACCGCTGCATCGCCATAGACCGGCCCGGCATGGGTTGGTCCGACCGTCCCGCCGATGCGCCCGCCAACCCGCGCGCGCAGGCGGCGCAGATCATGGCGGCGCTGGATGCGATG
>JBGSJU010000523.1:0-6980 GCA_041741655.1 Rhodobacterales bacterium | reverse complement strand
CGCCCCGGATCGCCGGGCAATGCGCCCTCGACCTGCCCACGCACCCATTCCGCCCCGGCCCGCGTCTTGCCCGCGCCGCGCCCACCCAGGATCACCCAGGTCCGCCAGTGGCCGGGGGGCGGCAACTGATGCTCCAACGCCCAGAATTCGAACAGCCATGGCAGCGCGGCCAGTTCGACGTCACTCAGGCTTTCCAGAAACTCCGCCTGCAGGTCCGCACCGGCGGAGGCGATCCAGCCGGCACCCGATCTGATGCCGGACGGCGACAAGGTCGATGGCAGGGGTTCCGCCGGGTCCAGCACCGGTCGCAGTCTTTTGACGTTCGGCAATTTGCGTCTCCGTTTCCATCGCTAATCTGATCCACGCCCGGATGTCCGACGTGACCTTGGTGGTGTCCTTCAGCGCCGCGAATTCGCCGGCATGAACCCGGTGGCTCATCTCCTCCAACTCCGCGCGCATCTGGATCAACTGCATCTCGACACTGTCGACGGCACGCCTGATCCGTTCCCGCTCGCGTTCGGCCAGTTCGGTCTGTTGCATCATAGATGTCGCCCATTGCCTGTTGCGCCTCGTCGTCCTGACTTTCTTCCCGTGGCGATGCCTTTGCGGTGTCCGCCGTCAGACAGTCCGATCTATGCGACGCAGGCGTTAACGGCTCCAAATCCCGCCGCGCGGTGGCCGGGCGACCGGGACATGACGCAAAGTTGTCATTTGCATGCGGCGGCAATCGACGGTATTGCCCCGTTTCGCTTGCAACCCGACCCCGGGAAGGTGCCTCGCCATGATCCAGACGCCCTATTACCTGATCGACAAGGCGCGCCTGCTGCCGAACCTGGAAAAGATCGCCTGGCTGCGCGAGGCTTCGGGCGCGAAGGCGTTGCTGGCGTTGAAATGCTTTGCCACCTGGGACGTGTTCGATTTCATGGCGCAGTACATGGATGGCAGCACGTCATCCTCGCTGTTCGAATTGAAACTGGGGCGTGAGAAATTTCCGGGCGAAACCCACGCCTATTCCGTGGCTTGGGCGCCGCACGAAATTGCCGAAGTGTTGGCGAATTCCGACAAGGTGATCTTCAACACGGTCGGCCAACTGACCCGCCATGCCGATGCGTCGGCGGGCCATGTGCGCGGCTTGCGCATCAATCCCGGCATGTCCACCAGCAGTTTCGATCTGGCTGACCCCGCGCGACCATTTTCCCGGCTGGGTGAACACGATCCCGCCGCGATCGAACCGGTGGCCGATCTGATCTCCGGTTTCATGTTCCACAACAATTGCGAAAACGACGATTTCGACCGTTTCGCCGCGATGCTCGACGGCATCGAACAGCGGTTCGGCCATCTGATCCGCCAGATGGACTGGATTTCGCTGGGCGGCGGCATCCATTTCACCTGCGAAGGCTATCCGCTGGACCGTCTGGCCGACCGGCTGAAACGGTTCGCTGACAAGAACGCCGTGCAGGTCTATCTGGAACCCGGCGAGGCGGCGATCACACGGTCCACCACGCTGGAACTGACCGTGCTGGACACCATGTTCAACGGCCGCAACCTCGCCATCGTCGACAGTTCGATCGAGGCGCATATGCTGGACCTGCTGATATACCGCCAAGAGGCCAAGGTCACGCCGAACGAAGGCCCCGAGGAATGGATGATCTGCGGCAAATCCTGTCTGGCGGGCGATATCTTCGGCACATTCCGGTTTCCAGATGCCCTGAAACCCGGCGACCGCGTCAGCATCGACGACGCGGCGGGCTACACGATGGTGAAGAAGAATTGGTTCAACGGCGTGCAGATGCCGGCGATTGCCGTACGCGAACTGGACGGGTCAACGCGGCTGGTCCGCGAGTTCAGCTACCCGGAATTCGTGGCGGCATTGTCCTAGGCACTGTCATGAGCGCGTTACGAAACCATCATCTTGGGATGGCACCCCCGCGATATCCACAGGAGCGCGTAACGGAATGACGAAGAATGTCCTGATCATCGGCGCCGGCGGTGTGGCCCAGGTGGTCGCGCACAAATGCGCGCAGCATAACGACCGCCTTGGCGATCTGCATATCGCCAGCCGGACTGTCGCGAAATGCGATGCGATCATCGCCTCGGTCCATGACAAGGGCGCGATGAAGGTGCCGGGCGTGTTCGCCGCCCATGCCGTCGATGCGATGGACAGCGCCGCTGTCGCCGCCCTGATCCACCAGACCGGCGCGGGCATTGTCATCAACGTGGGATCATCCTTCGTGAACATGACCGTGCTGGACGCCTGCATCGCCACCGGGGCTGCCTATATCGACACCGCGATCCACGAAGACCCGGCGAAAATCTGCGAAACCCCACCTTGGTATGGCAATTACGAATGGAAACGCCGCGATGCCTGCGAAAAGGCCGGCGTGACGGCCATCCTTGGCATCGGCTTTGATCCCGGCGTGGTCAACGCCTATGCCCGGCTCGCCGCCGACACGATGGACAGCGTCACCGCCATCGATATCGTCGATATCAACGCCGGATCACACGGCCGCTATTTCGCGACCAATTTCGACCCCGAGATAAATTTCCGCGAATTCACCGGTACGGTCTATAGCTGGCAAAACGGCGCATGGCAGGAAAACACCATGTTCGAGGTGGGTCAGGACTGGGACCTGCCTGTCGTCGGCCAACAACGCGCCTACCTGACCGGGCATGACGAGGTGCATTCGCTCTCCGCCCGCTATCCCGCCGCCGATGTGCGGTTCTGGATGGGCTTTGGCGACCACTACATCAACGTGTTCACCGTGCTGAAGAACCTTGGCCTGCTGTCGGAAAAGCCGGTCACCACCGCCGAAGGCCAACAGGTGATCCCGCTGAAACTCGTCAAGGCCGTCCTGCCCGACCCGGCCAGCCTTGCGCCCGATTACGTGGGCAAGACCTGCATCGGCGTGCGCGTGCAGGGCACCCGCAACGGCACGCCCGTCGAAATGTTCCCCTACAACATCGCCGACCACAAGGACGCCTATACCGAGGTCGGCGCACAGGGCATCAGCTATACCGCCGGTGTGCCCCCCGTGGCCGCAGCGCTGCTGATCGCGGATGGCACATGGGACGTGAAACGCATGGTCAATGTCGAGGATCTGGACCCGAAACCGCTGCTGCGCCTCTTGGATGGCATGGGTCTGCCGACCCGGATCAGGGACGCGGCAGGCGACCGCGCGTGGGACGCGGTGGGGTAAAGCCCTACCCTACCCGTCGATCCGCCGCCCCATGATCGCCAGCGACTGCTGATAAACTGTCGCGGCATTCCACAGCTTCAGCACCGGGTAATTCGGCTGGCCTTCCTGATACCCCGCGCCGGGCTGCCAGCCCTTCGCGCGCAGGTAATTCGCCGTGGACGTCAGCGCATCGGCGAAATTGTAGAAATCCACCCGCCCGTCGCCGTTGCCGTCCACGCCATAGGTCAACGCATTGCCCGGCAGGAATTGCGTATGGCCCAATTCACCGTGTTTCGCCCCCAGCGTCGCGGGCGTGATCGAACCTTGGTCCACCAGCTTCAGCGCGCCGATGGCATGCGGGCGAAAGAAATCCGACCGCCGGCAATCGAAGGTCAGCGTGACAATCGCCGACACCACCGGCGTGTTGCCCATGCCCGACCCGAACCCGGTTTCCATGCCGTGAATGGCGATCAACACGCCCGCAGGCACGCCGAACCGCTGTTCCAAACCGGCGAAGAAGGCAGCGTTCTGCGCCTTGCGCTTGCGGCCCTGCGATACGATGGCATCCGCCCCTCGCACCTGCATGAACTTTTCCAGCGAATAGCGGAAACTGTTCTGGTTGCGGTCCGCATTGATTGTCTCTTGGCTGTAACGCGTGCCTGCAAGCGCATCCAACCCGCGCTTGCCCACCCCATCGGCCTTCGCAATCTGTGCGAACTCCCGTTTCCAGGCATCGAACCCTGCCGCTGAATTGCTGCATTGCGCCGCAACGCTGGCCCCTGCCAAGCCGATCCACGCCACAACGGTGGCGATCCCTGCAAGTCTGCGGATCATGGCGGTCTCTCCCTTGCGCTGCCCTTGGCCAACTATGGCGTGCCGGCGTTGCCGCGTCAAAGGTCCGCCTGTCTTTCCGCGTCCGACCTGTGTGGCCGGCGCTACGCTTTGGGGCTGCACGCCTGGCGCAGCACAGACAAAAAGGGCGCCCACATGGGACGCCCTTTCGAGATTTTGGAAACCCGATCAGCAGGAATAGTAGAATTTATACTCGATCGGGTGTGGGCACATTTCATAGGCCTGATTTTCTTCGGCTTTCAGCTCGATATAGGCCATCAGCTGTTCCTTGGTGAACACGTCACCGGCCAGCAGGAAGTCCATGTCCTTCTGCAATTCGTCCAGCGCCTCGCGCAGCGACCCGCAGACGGTCGGGATGCCCGCCAGTTCTTCGGGCGGCAGATCATACAGGTTCTTGTCCATCGCCTCGCCCGGATCGATCTTGTTCTTGATCCCGTCCAGACCCGCCATCAGCAGGGCGGCAAAGCACAGATAGGGGTTCGCCGAAGGATCGGGGAAACGCGCCTCGACCCGCTTGGCTTTGGGCGACTCGGTCCACGGAATCCGCACGCAACCCGACCGGTTGCGGGCCGAATAGGCGCGCAGCACGGGTGCTTCGAAACCCGGAACCAGACGTTTGTAGCTGTTGGTGGCTGGGTTGGTCAGCGCATTCAGCGCCTTGGCGTGTTTCAGGATACCGCCGATGAAATACAGCGCCTCCTGCGACAGGTCGGCGTATTTGTCGCCCGCGAACAACGGCTTGCCGTCTTTCCAGATCGACATGTTCACATGCATGCCCGACCCGTTGTCGCCCGCCATCGGCTTTGGCATGAACGTCACGGTCTTGCCATAGGCCTGCGCCACGTTGTGGATGACATACTTGTATTTCTGGATGTTGTCGGCCTGTTCGACCAGCCCGCCAAAAATCATGCCCAGTTCGTGCTGGCAGGTAGCAACCTCGTGGTGGTGCTTGTCCACCTTCATGCCCATCCGCTTCATCGTGGACAGCATTTCCGACCGGATATCCTGCCCCTCGTCGCTCGGGTTCACAGGGAAATAGCCGCCCTTGTGCGCCGGGCGATGGCCCAGATTGCCGGGATCAACCTCGGCATCGGTGTTCCAAGCCGCATGTTCCGCGTCGATGGAATAGGACACTTTCTGCGGGCTGACCTGATAGCGTACGTCATCGAAGATGAAGAATTCGGCCTCGGGGCCAAAATAGGCCACGTCGCCGATCCCCGACGCTTTCAGATAGGCCTCGGCCTTCAACGCGATCTGGCGCGGGCAGCGGTCATAGGCCTCGCCGGTATCGGGTTCGACGACGTTGCAATGCACCGCCAGCGTCTTTTCGGCATAGAACGGGTCCATGTAAACCGATGACACATCCGGCATCAGCTTCATGTCCGAGGCTTCGATCGACTTCCAGCCCGCAATGGACGACCCGTCGAACATGAAGCCTTCTTCGATGAAATCCTCGTCAACCAGATCTGCCACCACGGTCACGTGCTGCAGTTTGCCACGCGGATCGGTAAAGCGGATATCGACGTATTCGACATCCTCGTCCTTGATCAGCTTTACGACGTCTTTTGCCTTCATTCTCAGGTCCTTTCAGGCTTGCATGGGTAGGATGTCAGATCGCGTCCGAACCGGTTTCACCGGTGCGGATGCGGATGGCCTGTTCGACCGAGCTGACAAAAATCTTGCCGTCACCAATCTTTTCGGTGCGGGCGGCGTCGATGATGGCGGCGATGGCGCCATCGACCTGATCGTCATCGACAACCAGCTCGATCTTCACCTTGGGCAGGAAATCCACGACGTATTCGGCGCCGCGATACAGTTCCGTGTGCCCCTTCTGGCGACCAAAGCCCTTGACCTCGATCACCGACAGACCCTGCACGCCTGCCTCCTGAAGCGCCTCTTTCACCTCGTCCAGCTTGAACGGCTTGATGACGGCCTCGATCTTCTTCATGGGGCTTGCTCCTCACGCCTTTGCCGGCCCTTGTCAGACCACTTCCCGCCGGGGGCCTCAATCAGCTAGGTTCGGAACTGGGTATAAGGCTCGGCGGAACGCCGAACTTCGCCTGATTTTTAATCAAGCCGCATTTTTATATAGCGGTTTGAGAACTTTGTCCGACATGGGGGCTGGCTTGACCGAAATCCTGACCGCCGCGCAGATGCGGGCCATCGAACAGACCGCCATCGACTCGGGGGCCGTGACTGGGCTGGACCTGATGGAACGGGCTGGCGCGGGCGTGGTGGCGGCGGTTCTGGCGGAATGGCCCGATCTGGCACAGGGGCCGCAGCGCGCCGTGGTGCTGTGCGGACCGGGCAACAATGGCGGCGACGGATTCGTGGTGGCGCGGCTGCTGGCGGCGCGCGGCTGGACGGTGGATGTTCACCTGTTCGGCGATCCCGCCACGCTGCCGCCCGACGCACGCACAAATTGCCAACGTTGGGCCTCAATGGGCGACATCAAAACCTATCAAACCGCGCCTCCCCCCCTTGCAGACGACCGAGTGGTCCTTCCACGCCAGTTCGACTTGCTGATCGATGCCCTTTTCGGAACGGGTCTTGCGCGTCCCTTTGGCGGAGTATTCGCGATGTTGGCCACGCCGCATGCCCAAGGCCTGCTGCGCGCCGCCGGTGTGCGCCGCGTCGCCATTGACGTGCCGACCGGCCTTTGCGCCGACAGCGGCAGGCCATTGGGACCAACCCTTGCCGCGGACCTGACGGTCAGTTTTCACAGCCTGAAACCGGGGCATGTTCTGGCCGAAGGGCCCCGGTTGTGCGGGCGGGTGGTGCTCCACGAAATCGGTCTGGCACGGTCGTCGGTCGCCGACAAAGCGATCGCGCGCCACATCCTGACCCCCGATCCCGCCACGCTGTCCAAGGCGCAGGGCCACAAGTTCAACCACGGCCATGCCCTAATCCTGTCGGGCGGGGCCGGACGCACGGGGGCCGCGCGACTAGCGG
>JBGSJU010000522.1:0-4911 GCA_041741655.1 Rhodobacterales bacterium | reverse complement strand
TGTTGCCGCGCGGCGTGCCGGGGATGTTTTCATCCGACACCAGCAGGCGCGTCATCCCGTTGTCCTGCAACCGCGTCAGCGCCAGCGCGATCCGCCCCCGGGCGCGATCCAGTTGACCGTCCGGCGCGATCAGCCCCGGTTCGGGGATGATGCCGGCCAACAGCCCGGTCCGCGTCTGTGGCGGGGTCCAGATGGCCAATCCCTGCGCCGCAAGTTGCCCGGCCTGACCGCGCATCGCGGTCTGGAATGCGGTGGTGGCGGTGCGATGCGCACCCAGATGCAGGATCACGTCCATGACTGACAGCGGCGCCTTTGCGGACAGGACAGGTTTTGTCCCCATCCTCACGCCGGTCCCTGACCAAGGGCTTAATCGGAAAACTTTCCGTAATCCGGGGGTGTTGCCCTTCGCATCCCCCCGCATGCGGTCTATATCCCCTGCGAAGGGAGACCCTATGACCGCTGCCAAAACCTTTGCGCTACTGGCGTTTTTTCTGTCCGCCGTCCCGCTGGCCGGGAGCGCCCAGGATGCCCCGGCGCTGACTGTCATTCCCGGTGAAACCGCGGATTTGAAACAGTTTCTCTGGATAAAACGTCCGATCGCCATCTTTGCCGACAGTCCGGCAGACCCACGGTTCATCGAACAGATGCAACTGTTGCAGGGCGACCCGGATGCCCTGATCCGGCGTGACATCGTGGTGCTGACCGACACCGATCCGTCAGCCAACAGCCCGTTGCGAACGGCGCTGCGCCCGCGCGGATTTGGATTGGTGCTGATCGACAAGGATGGTGAGGTGAAGTTGCGCAAACCCCTACCTTGGTCGACCCGCGAAATCACCCGGTCCATCGACAAATGGCCGTCCCGCCAGCAGGAGGTCCGCGACGGGCTGGGCAAGTGATGGCGGCGCGGGTCACCCGCACATGCCAACCTTGACCTGATCACGGCCCGACACGCCATTGGCCTACTCGAACTCGATGATCACGGCATCCACCGCGAGGCTGTCGCCGGGTTTTGCCTTGATCGACTTGATGCGCGCTTTCCGCTCGGCGCGCAGGATGTTTTCCATCTTCATCGCCTCGACGGTGCACAGCGCCTGCCCATCCTGCACCTCGTCGCCCTCGGCCACGTTCATCTTCACCATCAGACCCGGCATCGGGCACAGCAGGAATTTCGACATGTCGGCGGGCACTTTTTCGGGCATCAGCTGCGCCAGTTCCGCCTGCCGGGGCGTGCGCACATGCACCTTCAGGTCGGCGCCCCGCGTGCGGATACGGAACCCGCCGGAGATCTTGCCGGATTTGAGCACCAAGGGCGTGCCATCCACCATCATCTTGGCCAGCGGTTGCCCCGGCACCCAGTCCGAGGTCACGCGCATGTGCTGGCCATCGGCAAAGCGGATGGTGGACCCGGCGTGATCGGCGGCGATGGTCAGGGAGAATTCCGCGCCCTGCAAGGTGACGACCCAATCATCGCCAACACGGCGTTCGTGGTTGTCCATCCGGCCCGATACGCGGGTGCGGCGAATTTCACCCACCCGGTGCATCGCCGCCGTCGCGGCCGCGATCCGGCGCAATTGGTCGTCGGGCAAGGTCGCGCCCTGAAAGCCGTCGGGATATTCCTCGGCGATGAAGGCGGTGGTGATATCGCCGGCCACAAAGCGCGGATGGTCCATCACGGCGGCCACGAAGGGCAGGTTATGCCCGATCCCTTCCACCTCGAACGTGTCCAGCGCCAGCCGCATTTCGGCGATTGCATCCGCCCGTGTCGAACCCCAGGTGCAGAGTTTCGCGATCATCGGGTCGTAATACATGCTGATCTCGCCACCTTCGAACACGCCGGTGTCGTTGCGCACCGCCCGTTCGCCGTGGGCCGCCTCGCCATGCCACGTGCCCGCATCAGCCATCGGCCCCGCCATCACCTCGACCGGCGGGCGATACCGCGTCAGCCGGCCGATGGAGGGCAGAAAACCGCGATAGGGGTCTTCGGCATAAAGCCGGTTTTCGATCGCCCAACCGGTGATCTTCAGATCCTCCTGCCGGAACGGCAGTGTCTCGCCCGCCGCAACGCGGATCATCTGTTCCACCAGATCGACCCCGGTGATCAGTTCGGTGACCGGATGTTCCACCTGCAACCGGGTGTTCATTTCGAGGAAATAGAAGTTGCGGGCGCCGTCCACGATGAATTCCACCGTGCCCGCCGACGCATAGCCGACCGCCTTGGCCAGTGCGACCGACTGTTCGCCCATGGCCTTGCGGGTGGCTGCATCCAGGAATGGCGAGGGCGCCTCTTCGACCACCTTCTGATTGCGGCGCTGGATCGAACATTCGCGTTCGTGCAGATAGACGCAGTTGCCGTGCTGGTCGGCCAGCACCTGAATTTCGATATGGCGCGGTTGGGTCACGAATTTCTCGATGAAGATGCGGTCGTCGCCGAAACTGTTGGCGGCCTCGTTCTTCGACGATTCAAACCCCTCGCGCGCCTCTTGTGCGTTCCATGCGATGCGCATGCCCTTGCCGCCGCCGCCCGCCGACGCCTTGATCATCACCGGATAGCCGATCTGATCGGAAATCGTCACGGCTTCTTCCGCATTCGCGATCAGGCCCATGTAGCCCGGCACGGTAGACACGCCGGCCGCCTGCGCCAGCTTTTTCGAGGTGATCTTGTCCCCCATCGCCTCGATCGCCTTCACCGGCGGGCCGATGAAGGCAACGCCCGCCGCGTCCAGCGCCGCGGCAAAGCGCGGGTTTTCCGACAGGAAACCATAGCCCGGATGCACCGCTTCCGCGCCCGAGGCCTTGATCGCGTCGATGATCTTGTCGATCACGATATAGGACTGGTTCGCGGGCGGCGGGCCGATATGGATGGCCTCGTCGGCCATTTCGACATGCAACGCGCCACGGTCGGCATCGGAATAGACCGCCACCGTCTTGATGCCCATCTTGCGCGCGGTCTTGATGACGCGGCAGGCAATCTCGCCCCGGTTGGCGATCAGGATCTTCTTGAACATCATCGGTTCCTTCAGGTTCTCAGGCAGGTTGTCTGGCAGGTTCACTGGCAGGTTCTGGGCATCATCTGGGCTGGGGCTGTCCTGCCCCGGAACGGAAAAAGCCACCCGCGCGATCTGCGCGGATGGCCTTGGTCTTGATCAGCAGGTCGCTGGCTGCGTCAGCAGCGCGACGGGTAAGCCTGACAATAGGCGACGTTGGCTGCAGCGCCCGCCGCTGCCGATGCCAGCGGATTGGTGTCCAACACGACTGCGGTGGCCACACCGGCGCCTGCGCCCAGCAAGCCCTGTTCGGCCAGCGTGTCGCCGCAACCAGCGAGACCGACCGTGCACAGGGCAATGCCCATCCATTTTGTGTATCGCATGTCTCGTTGCCTCTCGATGTTGATATTATTGGGTGGCAGGATACCACATGTGTCCGGAAAGACATCCCCGATTTGGACCGGTGAGCGTTGGTTCGCCCATGACAACCTGCACGACGATACTCCGGCCCGATCATGCCCGATCCCCGTCGTCTTCGTCGTCGTCTTCGTCTTCGTCTTCGTCGTCTTCATCTTCGCCGTCATCGTCATCTTCGGACGCTGCGTCCCAATCCGCCTCGTCAGCGGCAAAGACCGCCGGAAAATTCGCCCGCGCCAGTTTTTCGTCGATGACCAGCAGGGCGGCGTAGCTTTGGGGATCAAAGCTGTCGCTGGCGGGTTTGACCTCGCGCCCGAACAGGAACGAAAGCCGCCCGGCGTCCAGATTGCCGCGTTCAAAGGGTTCGGTGCCGAAATGGTCCCACAACGCCGCCATGAAGGCGGCATCGGCCATGCGGTCCATATGTTTGCGGTCCTTGTAGCGTTCCCGCTTGACCAACGGCGTCGCGCCCTTTGGGTTGGCGCGGCGGATCACGAACTGGAAATCGGTGCTGGGCATGCGCCCGGGAAACCCGCGGTGTTTCAGCATGGCTGCACCGCGCTGTGCCCGGGTCGAACCTGCGAACCGCCGGCGCTTCCACGTGTCAGAACGGGTTTCGGGGCGGCCGCAAACGCCCGCCCCGCGATCATCCCGGCCAGAGATCCTTCCGGATCTCCGACCCGGGGGTTACTTGTACTTGCCGGTATAGGCCGGTTCGACCGAGATGGGTTCGGGTTGAACCACCACGAATTCTTCCTGCGGCGCGCGGTTGCCACATGCGGCAACGACAACCAGAAGGCTGAGCGTGAGAACGCCCTTGATACTGCTCGACATAAGTTTCTCCTGTCTCTTTGCGAGTTGAGGGCGACGGCGTGACACCGTGCGCCCCGGTCTTCCATAGGTCCGATTGCATGGATGCAACCGCCTGACAGGATAGCAGTTATTCCAACCGCCGCGAAGCCGACGCCGCCGCGATCCACCATGCGGATACCGACCGCATCTTCTGTGCAACAGCTTGAAGAATACCCCGCAACATGTTGTGGACGCATCAGAACACCTCCCAGATACAGCGGTCGCCTTCGGGGCGGAAAACCTCGAAATACTGCGTGACCTCGGGCATGGACTCGCCGAACGGGATCGGGGCGGACGCGATCGAAATGACCACTTGCGCGGCCGCTACACCATCGCGCGCCAGCTGTGGCAAGGCGATGGTTTCGCAAAACCACGGGAAATCCGGCTCGACCCGCGCGAAATCCACCGTTGCCAGATCAGGGGCTACAAGCCGGAACCGCGCCAGAGCGGTCCCTTCGGCAAGGGGTTCGATCCGCACTTCCTGCAACAGCAACGGCAGGCCGGATGGCGCGCCCATCACCATCTCTGACGGCTGGGTTTGCGCCCGGACCAGATCCGGCGCCATCACCATCAGGACGCCCACCAGCAGCCCCGTCCCGCGTTCTGACCACGCCTGCCACCGCGCCTGATGCGCGGGGTTGGCCAGCAGGGCCGCCAG
>JBGSJU010000521.1:0-2568 GCA_041741655.1 Rhodobacterales bacterium | reverse complement strand
ATTTCCGGCTGGAGGATTGCGGCACACAGCGCAACCTGTCCAATGCCGGTCGCGCCGAGGCGCGGGCCATCGGGCAGCGGTTCCGCGCGGCCGGGATCGGGTTTGATGCGGTCTGGACCAGCCAGTGGTGCCGTTGCCGCGACACGGCAACAGAACTGGGGCTTGGCGCGGCGATCGACGTGCCCGCGCTGAATTCGTTCTTCGAGGACCGCAGCACCAGCCGCGCGCAAACCGCCGAAACGCTGGCCTTGCTGGCGGCGCAAAGTGGCAAACGCCTGCTGCTGGTCACCCATCAGGTCAACATCACCGCACTGACCGGGGTTGTGCCCCGGTCGGGCGAGATCGTGCTGACCCGGCTGGTGGACGGGCAGCTGACGGTCATCGACCGCCTGCCGCCGCCATAAACCCCGTGATTACAGGTCCTTGGAGTGCCGCTTGCGTTCATGCGGGTCCAGATAGCGCTTGCGCAACCGGATCGCCGTCGGCGTGACCTCGACCAATTCGTCGTCGTTGATATAGGCGATCGCCTCTTCCAGCGACATCTGGATATGCGGCGTCAGCCGCACGGCTTCGTCAGTGCCCGACGCGCGCACGTTGGTCAGTTTCTTGCCTTTGAGCGGGTTCACGTCCAGATCATTGTCGCGGCTATGCTCGCCGATGATCATGCCCTCATAGATCGGCGCCTGCGGTCCAAGGAACATCTTGCCGCGCTCTTCGAGGTTCCACAGCGCATAGGCCACGGCCTCGCCGGTCTCCATGGAAATCAGCACGCCCTGACGGCGCCCCTGAATCGGGCCCTTGTAGGGCGCCCAGCTGTGGAACACCCGGTTCAGCACGCCGGTGCCGCGCGTGTCGGTCAGGAATTCGCCCTGATAGCCGATCAGCCCGCGTGACGGCACATGCGCGATGATCCGCGTCTTGCCGGCACCGGTCGGCTTCATCTCGGCCAGATCGCCACGGCGGGGGCCTGTGACCTTTTCGATCACCGCGCCGGTATATTCGTCATCGACGTCGATGGTGACTTCTTCGATGGGTTCCAGCGTTTCGCCGTTTTCACCTTCGCGGAACAGCACGCGCGGGCGGGAAATCGACAGTTCGAACCCCTCGCGGCGCATGTTCTCGATCAGCACGCCCATCTGCAATTCGCCGCGCCCGGCCACCTCGAAGGCATCGCCGCCGGGGGTGTCGCTGACCTTGATCGCGACGTTGGTTTCGGCTTCTTTCATCAGGCGTTCGCGGATGACGCGCGACTGCACCTTCTTGCCGTCACGACCCGCCAGCGGGCTGTCGTTGATGCCGAAGGTCACGGAAATGGTCGGCGGGTCGATCGGCTGGGCGAACAGCGGTTCTTCGACCGCCAGCGCACAGATCGTGTCCGACACGGTCGCCTTGGTCATGCCAGACAGGGTGACGATGTCGCCCGCGCTCGCCTCTTCGATTTCGGTCAGCACCAGACCGCGATAGGCCTGCACCTTGGAAATGCGGAACTGTTCGATCTTTTGCCCGACGCGGGTCAATGCCTGCACCGTGGCCCCGGCGCGGGCCCGGCCCGATTCGACCCGGCCGGTCAGCATGCGGCCCAGAAACGGGTCAGCGCCCAGCGTGGTGGCCAGCATGCGGAAAGGCTCGTCGATCTGCGCCAGCACTTTCGGCGCGGGGACGTGGTTGATGATCAGGTTGAACAGCGCCGACAGATCCTGCCGCGGCCCGTGCAATTCGCTGTCGGCCCAGCCGGCGCGGCCCGAGGCATAGACATGCGGGAAATCCAACTGGTCGTCATTGGCGCCAAGGCTGACGAACAGGTCGAACACCTCGTTCAGGGCGCGGTCGGGTTCGGCATCGGCCTTGTCGACCTTGTTCAGCACCACGATCGGGCGCAGGCCAAGACGCAGCGCCTTTTGCAGCACGAACTTCGTTTGCGGCATCGGGCCTTCTGCGGCATCGACCAGCAGACAGACGCCATCGACCATCGACAGGATGCGTTCCACCTCGCCGCCGAAATCGGCATGGCCGGGGGTATCGACGATATTGATCCGAGTGCCTTTCCAGGCGACCGATGTGGCCTTGGCCAGAATGGTGATGCCGCGTTCGCGTTCCAGATCGTTGCTGTCCATCGCGCGTTCGGCGACGGCCTGATTCTCGCGGAAAGATCCGGATTGCCGCAGCAACTGGTCCACCAGCGTTGTCTTGCCGTGGTCAACGTGGGCGATGATGGCGATGTTGCGCAGGTCCATGGGGTGTCCTCTGTTCGTCGGCCTCGCGCCTATACTGCAATGCGGCAAAAGGCCAGAGGTTACACGCTGCGACGCCTTAGCGCGGCAAGCTGCGGTTGATGCAGCCAAGTTTGGCCAAGGCGGGCGGCCTGCGCCCCGGTGCCAAGTTTGAATCGCGCAAGGCCGGGGGCATGGTCCGGGTCGATCCGGCCAAGGTCCAGTTGCGTGGTGCCGCGGGCGCAGAGCCAGTTGATCGCCTGCCACAGCAGCACCTGATGGGCCGCCAGACGGCGCCCCACCGGCCCGGACCAGCCAAGGTGATAGGTGGCGCCTGCGCCGTGGCGCAGGACCACGA
>JBGSJU010000520.1:0-5148 GCA_041741655.1 Rhodobacterales bacterium | reverse complement strand
CAGGCGCTGCTGGATCTGGCGGCGGGCGGCGCTGCGGTGGTGGTGATCAGCCAGGATCTGGATGAGTTGATGGAAATCGCCGACCGCTTTGGCGCGCTGAATGGCGGGCGGTTGTCGCCCTTGCGGCCCACGCAGGGCCTGAGCGTGGACGAGATCGGCCTGATGATGGGCGGCACGCATGGCATGGAGGTGGCGCATGTGTGACGGCGCGGATGCCGGCGGGGACCATATCGGCAAGATGACGGGAGGCGCGGCGTGATCCGCCTGGAAAAACGGCGCGTGCCGTCGATGCTCTGGACCTGGGCCGCGCCGGTGGTGGCCGTGCTGGCCACGATGATCGCGGGCGGTGCGGTGTTCGCGTTTCTGGGCAAGGACCCGTTCGTGGCGATCCGCACGATATTCTGGGACCCGCTGTTTTCGGAATTCGCCTTCTACTACCGCCCGCAACTGCTGATCAAGGGGGCGCCGCTGGTGCTGATCGCCATCGGGCTGTCGCTGGGGTTTCGGGCCGGCATCTGGAACATCGGGGCGGAAGGCCAATACATCATGGGCGCGCTGGCCGGCGCCGGCGTTGCACTGGCGGTCTATCCGCTGGCGGCGTGGTGGCTGTTTCCGCTGATGGTGATTGCCGGGGCGCTTGGCGGGTGGGCCTGGGCGATGATCCCCGGGGTGTTGAAGGTCAAACTGGGCACCAATGAAATCCTTGTGTCGCTGATGCTGGTCTATGTCGCGGAAAAGATCCTTGCTTCGATGGCGCTTGGGCTGATGAAGAACCCCGACGGTTTCGGCTTTCCCGGGTCGCGCAACCTGCAACAGTACCCGTCGGCCACCAGTTGGATCGATCAGGCGGCGGGGATGCATTGGGGGGTTGTCGCGGCCTTTGTCGCAGTGATCTGGGGCTACGTCCTGTTGTCGCGCCACATTCTGGGGTTCCAGATCCGGCTGGCGGGCCAAGCCCCGCGCGCCGCGCGGTTCGCAGGCGTCAATACCGCGCGCTTGCTGCTGTTCTGTCTTGGCACCTCGGGCGCGCTGGCCGGCATGGCGGGGCTGTTCGAGGTGGCGGGGCCATCCGGCGTGGTATCGATCGATTTCAACGCGGGCTACGGGTTCACCGCGATCATCGTGGCGTTTCTGGGCCGATTGCACCCGGTCGGCATCCTGCTGGCGGGCGGGCTGATGGCACTGACCTATGTCGGTGGCGACATGGCGCAGGCGAATTTGCAATTGCCCAAGGCGGCGATCCAGTTGTTTCAGGGGATGTTGCTGTTTTTCCTGCTGGCGGTGGACGTGTTCACCAATTTCCGCCTGCGTTTCAGCGCCGTGGGGACCGCGTGATGGACATGCTGATCAACATCGCGGCCTTCATGTTTGTCGCAGCGACGCCGCTTGTACTGGCCGCCATCGGCGAGACGGTCGTCGAACGCGCGGGCGTGCTGAACCTGGGCGTCGAGGGCATGATGATCATGGGGGCCATCACGGGTTTCATGGTGGCGGTCAATTCCGGCTCGCCGGTGCTGGGTCTGGCGATGGCGGCGGTGGGGGGGCTGGGCCTCAGCCTGGTCTTTGCCTTTGTCACGCAAGTGGCGCTGGCCAATCAGGTGGCGTCGGGTCTGGCGCTGACGCTGTTCGGGCTGGGGCTGTCGGCGCTGTTGGGTCAGGGCTATCAGGGCGTGAAACCCCCTGCGTTTCCCAAGGGCGACATCCCCGTCCTGCGCGATATTCCCGTGCTGGGACGCATCCTGTTCCAGCAGGATCTGGTGGTCTATCTGGCCTTTGCCATCACCATCGCGGTCTTTGTCTTTCTGCGCTATACCCGCGCGGGTCTGGTGCTGCGCGCGGTAGGCGAAAACCACGATGCCGCCCATGCGCTGGGATACAAGGTGGTGCGCATCCGCGTGGCCGCCATCGCCTTTGGCGGGGCCTGCGCGGGGCTTGGCGGCGCCTACATCAGCCTGATCCGCGTGCCGCAATGGACCGAAGGCATGACCGCCGGCATCGGCTGGATCGCGCTCGCCTTGGTGGTGTTCGGCGCGTGGCGACCGTTGCTGGTTGCCCTTGGTGCCTGTCTTTTTGGCGGTATCGAGGCGGTGCAGTTGAACATGCAGGCGGCAGGCGTTGCCATCCCGGTATCGTTGCTGGCAATGTCGCCCTATCTGATCACCATCCTTGTGCTGGTCGTCATGTCTGCCGTCCGAACCGGGGCACCTGCCTCGCTGGGGCGGCCTTTCCATGCCTCGAACTGAGGCCAAAACGTGTAACAGGGGGATAAACCGATGAAACTTGCGAAACTGTTGGCCACGGCGGCCGTGGCCCTAGGATTGGCGACCACCGCCATGGCGCAGGACAAGACCAAGGTGGGCTTTGTCTATGTTGGCCCGGTGGGCGACGGCGGCTGGACCTATGAACATGACAAGGGCCGCCAAGCCGTGGTGGCGCATTTCGGCGACAAGGTCGAAACCGTGTTCGTCGAATCCGTGCCCGAAGGCCCGGATGCCGAACGCGTCATGACCCAGATGGCGCTGCAGGGCGCGGACCTGATCTTCACCACCTCGTTCGGTTACATGGACCCGACGATCAACGTCGCGGCCAAGTTCCCGAACGTGAAATTCGAACACGCCACCGGCTATAAACGCGCCGACAACGTCTCCACCTATTCCGCTCGCTTCTACGAAGGGCGCGCGGTGCAGGGACATATCGCGGGCAAGATGACCAAATCGAACATCATTGGCTATATCGGGTCCTACCCGATCCCCGAAGTGATCCAGGGCATCAACGCCGCCTATATCCACGCCAAAAAGGTCAACCCGAACGTCCAGTTCAAGATTGTCTGGGCCTTCACGTGGTTCGATCCGGCGAAAGAGGCGGATGCCGCCAAGGTGCTGATCGAACAGGGCGCTGACGTGGTGCTGCAACACACCGACAGCACCGCGCCGCAGGCCGCGGCCAAGGCCGCCGGCAACGTGATCACGTTTGGGCAGGCGTCCGACATGAGCGAATATGCCCCCTTCCCGCGCGTGTCCTCGATCATCGACAACTGGGCGCCCTACTACATCGCCCGCACGCAGGCGGTGATGGACGGCACATGGACCTCGACCGACACATGGGACGGCATCGGCCCCGGCATGGTCGGCATCGGCGCGATTTCCGACGCGGTTCCGGCAGACGTGAAGGCCGAGGCGCTGGCGATGGCGGATGCGATTGCCAAGGGCACGTACCACCCCTTCACCGGTCCGCTGAACAAGCAGGATGGGTCGGTCTGGCTGACCGAAGGCCAGACGGCGGACGACAAGACGCTGCTGGGCCTGAATTTCTACGTGCAGGGCATCGAGGGCGAAATCCCGAAGTGATGCGCGGCAAAATGGACGATTAAGATCGAAATATCGGGCCGCAGTTCGGACTGTGGCCCGATTTGCCTTTTGATTTCAGCGGCTGCCAGAACCGGCAGCGGCGCCACAAAGAAATCGCAATCGGCGCACAGCCGGTTGTGACGGTGGTGTGGAAAAAGTCAGGTCCGTGAAACAGCACCCGGCCCGATCATGATCTCGGCCAGTGGATGGCCGGTGCGCGCCTGCCAATCGGATTGGGCCGCGGCCACGGCCACATTGTCGGTCAGCTTCGCTTGCCGCGACGCTTCTGCAACCGCGCGGCGCAACGCCGCTTCGGCCACTGCCGTCACATTGATCCCAAGGTCACGCGCCTGATCCAGAACGGCGGCTTCCAGCCTTACGAACGATTTGCGATTGGTTGGTACAGTCATGCGCAGCTCCTCCTGTCCCAATGCCACCATCATACCCTGATTCCAGAAACCGACAAAGCGTCAACACCGTGATCCACGCCCGATCACGCGAATTTTTGCACCGCAGCAAACGGGACCAGCGATGGTCACCCCCCTTCCTTCATCCGCGCGCCCGCATTACCCTGTCGGCAAATCCGGAGCATCCATGAACGATTTTCTCATCATCGGCGGCGGCATTGCCGGCGTGTCCACCGCTGCGCGGCTGTCGCATCTGGGGTCGGTTACCCTGTTGGAACGCGAAACGGCGCTGGCCTATCACGCCTCGGGGCGGTCGGCGGCGCTGTTCGAACAAAGCTATGGCAAACCGTCCACCGTGGCGCTGAACATGGCCAGCCGCGACTACCACATGACCGAGCATGGCGGCGTGTTGCGCCCACGCGGCCTGATGCTGATCGCGGCGGCCGGGCAGGACGACTCCTTTGCCCGCGAATGCCGCGACATGGACCTGACCGAAATCGCTCCTGATGATGCGCCACTTCATTTCGGCCTGCTGGACCCCGCCACCATCGCCCGCGCGGCCTTGTCGGACCATGCCTGGGATATCGACACCGACCGCCTGATCCAGAATTTCGCCCGCGAGGCACGGGGCAACGGCGCGCAGATCCTGACCGGGCAGGACGTGACCGCGATCACCCGCACCGCCACCGGTTGGCGCGTGGATACGCCCACAGCCAGCCACGCAGCGCGAATGATCGTCAACGCCGCTGGCGCCTGGGTGGATGTGGTGGCGGGCATGGCGGGGCTGGCGCCGCTGGGGTTCACGCCGAAACGCCGATCGATGGCGCGCATCCCGGTCCCTGCGGGCATGGACCCGTCTGGCTGGGTCATGGTCTTTGCCACGAACGAGGCATGGTATGCCAAACCCGATGCCGGCGCGCTGATCGTCTCACCGTCCGAGGAAGACCCCGCAGACCCGCATGACGCCTTCGCCGATGACATGGTGCTGGCCGAAGGGCTGGCGCGCTACGAGGCGCATGTCACCCATCCCGTCACCCGAATGCTGGCGAACTGGGCCGGGCTGCGCACGTTTTCCCCGGACCGCTGTCTGGTTATCGGCCCCGATCCGCGCGACCCCACATTCCTGTGGTGCGCCGGGCAAGGCGGTTACGGGTTCCAGACCGCACCGGCCTATTCCGCCCTGCTGGCCGATCTTATTGCAGGCCGCGCGCCCGCCTTGGACACCGCCCTGATCACCGCCCTGTCGCCCGAAAGGTTCCTGTCATGACCGGCCATCTGAACCTGCCCGATACCGCCTCTGTCGCGCATCCCGGCCCGGATGGGCGGCTTTACGCGCCCTCGGCGCAGCGCAACCGCGACGCCATCGCCGCCCTTCTGGCGGCGCATCTGCCGGC
>JBGSJU010000519.1:0-7237 GCA_041741655.1 Rhodobacterales bacterium | reverse complement strand
TGGGCGATCGGGTTGGACCTGTATATTCCGCAGCCGACCGAAGCCTTTACCAGCCTGTTGCAGACCGGCACCGGGGACGGCGAATTGTTCCTGCGCGACAACGGCAACGGCACGGCAGGCGTCGGCATTTCCGGGGTGTTCGACGGCGCCTTTGCGTTTGACCAGTGGAATCGCCTGATCGTGACGGTGGCGCAAGAAGGCAGCGATACCGTGCTGCGCAAGTATCTGAATGGTGCGCAGATCGGCGGCGCACAGAATTTGGGCGTGACCGACCGCTGGAGCATCGACCCCGCTGTGGGGCTGAAACTGTTCAACGACAATGATGGCGAAACGTCGCGCGGGGCCTTGGCCGGGCTGTTCTATTCACCGGTGGTGCCCTCGGCCGCTGAGGTTGCGGGTCTGGTGGCGTCAATCCCGCTGCCGAACGCGGGTGGGTTCTTGCCCGGGTCGATTGTGCCAGGATCGATTGAGGTCAACTTCGCCGGCGAGGATATTGCGGTCCGCTATGGCGCGGCCGAGGTCATTCTGGACGGTTTCGGGTTCCGCACGCCGGTCACGCTGAATGACAGCCGCATCGGCTTTGCGACCCAGTTCGGCCTTGCGGGCCCGGGCGGCGATGACACGCCGGTTCTGGCCTATGCCGATTATTCGCCGGCCGAAGGCGTGCTGGTGCGTCTGCCCGGCATCACCGGGTCCTTGTCCAGCTACACGGCCGTCTGGGATGTGAATGTCGATGCGCTGAACGGATTTCAGGCGCTGTTGCAGACCGATGTGGCGCAAACCGGGGATGGCGAATTGTTCATCCGGGGCGATGGCGGCATCGGGATCAGCGGCAACTATGATGGCGCGGTCGCGCCCGGTGACTGGAACCGGATCGCGATCACCGTTGCGGATGCCGGCAATGGCACGGCCGTGCTGTCGAAGTATCTCAATGGCGTGTTCCTCGACAGCCAGACGGTGGATGCGGCGCGGTTCACGCTGAATGCGGCGTCAGGGTTCCTGGTGATGGCCGACAATGACGGCGAAACCGGCGCGGGATATCTGGCGCATTTCGGACTGTCGACCGAGGTTCTGGATGCCGCCGCCATTGCGGCGCTGGGCGGTGCGGATGGCGACGGGCCGTTCGTGGCCGAAACCGGGGCCACCGCCCCGCTTCCCGCCACCGGCACCGGGCAGCGCACGCTGACCCTGAATTTCGACAGCAGTTTCCGGCCCTATGACGGCATGACCGGCGAGGTGATGGTGTCGATCGACGGCGCCGCGTTCCAGTCGCTGCTGACGCTGACATCGGCCAATTCGGGCGGTGACAGTTCGCTGACCCGTGTCAACGAAACCATCACGCTGGATTTCACGGTGGCCGAGTCGGCGCAGAACGTTGCCTTTGCGTTCAACCTGCGCGATGGCGGCAATGACTGGTGGTGGGCGGTCGACAACATCGTGTTGCAGGATGAAAGCGACGCGGTGATCTATGCCGAAAACTTTGACGGTCTGGCCGCAACGCTGACCGCCGCCGTGGACGAAAACATCGCCGATCTGGGCTGGACCGGCACGCCGCCCGATGGCTGGACCCGCGAGAATGACCCGAACATGCCGCAGGGCACCACGGAATGGCAGGGCTGGTCCTTTGCCACGCCGGAATTCTGGACCTCGGCCGATGGCCAGAACCGCGCCGATTTCACCAAGGGGCAGGGCGTGGTCGCCATCGCCGACCCCGACGAATGGGATGATTTCAACGCCGGTTCGCAGAATGAAGCGGATTTTGACTCGACCATTACCACGCCGACCATTGCCTTGCAGATCCCCGGCGGACCGACCACGTTCCAGATCGGGTTTGACGATTACGAACCGACGGCGCAATTCGGTTTTGCCGCCGTCACCGTGATCGACGAAGCGCCGGTGCAACCGACGCAGGACAATATCGACGACCTGTTGCTGCGCGACGACGGCACGGTGCAGGTGATCGACCTGGCCGTCGCCTTTGGTGCCGATGCCACCGATTTCGTGGTGACCGCTGCCAATGGGGCGGTGGTGAATGCGGCCATCGATGGCACATCGCTGCGGCTGAACGCGCTGGAACTGGGCCATTCCGATATCGTGGTCACGGCATCGGTCGAAGGCGTCACGGTCAAGGAAAACTTCCGCGCCATCGTCGCGGGTGAAAACGCCTATGTCTTTGCGATCATTCCCGATACACAGGATTACACGTCGGACCAGACGCTGGCCGACAACAGCTTCTTCCGGATGACGGAATGGATGCTGGACCAAGAGGACAGCCTGAACATCGCGCATGCGATCCATGTCGGCGACATCGTCCAGTTTGGCGCGGTCAGCCAGTGGGAGATCGCCAAGGACGCGATGGAACGGCTGGATGGCAAGATCACCTACACCACCAACGTCGGCAACCATGACCAGCAACGGCCGGGGTTTTCTTCGGCGTTCAGCTTTGAATCCGATATCGACGCCTATTTCACCCCCGAACAGGTGGGGGCAACGGCGGCGCAGGGCGGCGGTCTGTATGATGGACTGGATGTCGGGCCGGATGTGTTTGCCAATGGCAGCACCTATACCAATTCGATCCGCAACCATTACACCACCATCCAGACGCCCGACGGGCAGGACTGGCTGATCTTCAGCCTGGAATTCGGCATGCCCGATGACGTGCTGCGCTGGGCGGGCGAGGTGATCGAACAGCATCTGGATCACCGCGTCATCATCGACACCCATTCCTGGAACGGCGGCGACGGCCGGGTCGTGCCGACGACACAGGACCTGACCACGGACAATGGCGGCTGGGGCTATGCCATCCGCGAAAACCCGCGCAACGTGAATGATGGCGAAGATGGCTGGCGCGAATTCGCGTCGAAATATCCCAACATTACCTTCACCTTCAATGGCCACAATTTTGTCGGCGGCGCGCAGACCGTGATCGGCTATGGCCCGACGGGCGACGCGGTGCATCAGGTATTCGTGAACTATCAGAACGGCGCCTGGGCCGGGCCGGCAGGCATCGGGTCCAATGGCGGCAATGGCGCGCTGCGGCTGGTGGTGGTTGATCCCGACAACAACCGGTTCACCACCCATACCAAGCTGGTCGAACTGGACACCTATTTCGAGGAATTCCCCGACCATCAGGAAGTGTTTGAAGGCGTGGATTTCGGCGCGCCCCAACAGATCGCGATTGCCAAGGCCGGCGCGACCGAGGTTGTCACCGGCAACGGCGTGACGGCGCAGGTCCTGTTGGACCCGTCGGCCACCATCGGCAACATCGCAGGCGCGCGGTATGAATGGTTCACGGCGGATGGCGAGAAACTGGGCGAAACCGACGGCGCGGCCCTGTCGGTGGCGCTGGCCACCGGGACCAACCGCCTGACCTTGCAGGTGACGGATGTGAACGGCGCCGTGTCGGTGGACGACAAGGTGGTGATCGTCGCGGCGCCGGGCGGGATGCTGGCGGAAACCTTTGACGATGGCACGCTGGATGGCTGGGGTGGCCCGGCCGCCCCGGTGGCGGACCTGTTCACCATCGGCACCGATGTGGGCTTTGGCCTGCCGTCGCTGACCGGGGCGGAACCGGTGGCATTGCAGCTGTCGTTCGACTCGAGCTTCCGGCCCTACGACACCCAGACCGGCACCGTGATGGTCAGTTTCGACGACGGCGCGACCTTCACCAGCCTGTTGACCCTGAATGCGGCCACCGCGGGCGGCGACAGCTCGCTGTCCCGCGCCAACGAGGCGGTGACGCTGGATGTGCAGGCGCCCGGCGATGCGGCGTCGGTGCAGTTTGCCTGGCGGTTGTCCGAAGGCGGCAACGACTGGTGGTGGGCCATCGACAATATCGAGGTGACGGCGGTGCAGGGCGGCACGGTCCTGTTGGCCGAGGATTTCGAGGGCCTGACGCTGCGCCCGTTCCAAAGTGCGACCGAAGGTGGCGGCGATGGCACCGACTGGACCGACACGCCCCCCACCGGCTGGACCCGCGACAATGCCGGCACACCCGCAGGCAATCCGGTCGAATTCCAGGGCTGGTCGTTCCTGGACAAGCAAAGCTGGATCGCAACGGCGGGCAATCAGGCCCGCGACAGCTTCACGTTGGGCACCGGCACCGTGGCGGTCGCGGATGGCGACGAATATGATGACGGCACCAATATCGACCCCAACCTGCTGGACACCACCCTGCGCACGCCGGGGATCGATCTGACGACGGTTGGCGGCGGCGCGGGCGGTCAGGCGGCGGGCGTGATTTCGGTGCCCGCGCTGGGCGGCGATGCTGGCATCCTCGTCACACCCACCGGCGCGACAGGGCGGATCGACAGCTACACCATGATCTTCGATCTGTTGCTGCGTCCGACGTCCGCGGGGTTCACCGCGCTGTTCCAGACCGATGTGACCAATGCCGGCGACGGCGAGATGTTCCTGCGCAATGATGGCACAACGGCCAGCCTGGGCATTTCGGGCAACTACGATGGCGCGCTGGAATATGGCCAGTGGGGCCGCGTGGCGATGACCTTCGCCACCAACGCCGCCGGGCAGCAGACGCTGAGCAAATTTCTGGATGGCGTGCTGCTGGATACCCAAGTTGTGGACACCGACGTGTCGAACGGATCGCGCTGGAGCCTCAATGCCGATACCGGGTTCCTGTTGTTGTCCGACAATGACGGCGACACGTCGGATGTGGTGATGAACGCGGTGCATTTTACCACGGACGTGCTGGATGCGGCGGCGATTGCTGCCCTGGGCGGGGTGGACCGGGATGGCCCGGTGGCGGCAACGGTCGATCCGGCGGCGTTCCAGCTGAGCTTTGACGGGGCGCTGGACGCGCTGGATTACGGGTCGGCCACGGTCGAGGCGATCAGCCTTGCCCCGGCGGGCGACACGTCGTTCTTCCTGAAAGGGTCGATCTTCGGCAACCCGAACGGCGTCGGCGAAGCGGCGCTGTATCAGCAGTCGAACGGCGCGAACGAGGTCATCCTGTGGCAGAACGGCGCGGACTGGTC
Organism: Rhodobacterales bacterium; assembly: GCA_041741655.1. GTDB lineage: Bacteria > Pseudomonadota > Alphaproteobacteria > Rhodobacterales > Rhodobacteraceae > UBA9554. Next base: position 2,243 of record JBGSJU010000519.1, on the reverse strand, counting down.
GAATTACGTGTTCGACAGCGTGATCGAACCCGCCGACAACGACACGGTTGGCGCGCTGTTCTACTATGCCGACGCGGAAAACCACTATCGCCTGACCATGGATCAGCAGACCGACCGGCGGCTGCTGGTCAAGGTGCAGGATGGCGTGGAAACCGTGCTGGCCAGCGAAACCGGGTCCTACCGTCACTTTGCGATGCAGGACCTGCGCATCGCGGTGGTGGAGGACCGCATCACCATCACACTCGACGACGAGGCGCTGTTCGACGGGCCGGTGACGGACGCCGAACCGCTAGCGGGTGGCACGGTGGGCTTCATCACGCGGTCGATGGACCGTCTGATGATCGACAACGTGTCGGTCAACCCGGTCACGCTGGCGGCCCGCGCGCTGACCACCGAACCCGAAGGCCGTTGGGCCGCCGATCTGGACAATGACGGCACGTCGGACTTTGCCTTTACCGCAGCCGCCAGCCTGTCGGCCGCCGGGATTGTTTCGCAGGAATGGCTGGTCGGCGGCGCGGTGGTTGCCACCGGCGAAACCGCCACCCTGTCGCTGGGACGCGGCGATACCACGGTCACACTGCGCGTGACCGACGCGGATGGTCTGGTGGCCGAGGACCGCATGACCGTCACCGCCGCGTCGCACCGCATGATCCTGGTGCAGGACGATTTCGCGGATGGCGATTTCGCCGGCTGGACCGTGGTGGACGAAGGCACGCTGAACGGGCCGTCCGACTGGGCGGTGGTGAACGGCGCGCTGGTGCAGCGGTCCGATATTGCGTCAACCCAGCAGGCGACGGGATCGAATTCCTATTCGGTGGCCGGGGACGGGCCCTATGTGCTGCGCGATGGCACCTATGCGCTGCGCAGCGATCCGGCATCGCGCGACTGGACCGATTACGCCATCACAGCAACGCTGACCCCCAATGACGATGACGGGATTGGCCTGTTGTTCCGCTACACCGACGCGGCCAACTATTACAAGCTGGAGGCGGATGCGCAGACCGGGATCGTGATGCTGACCCGGCATCTGGAAGGCCGCGAAACCATCCTGGCCCGGGCGTGGGACGAATACACGCCGGGCGAAGAGCAGGACTGGCGGATCGAGGTCGAGGGCGGCGAGATCCGCACCTTTATCGACGGCAAGTCGGTGTTCGGCACCCCAGTCGAGGACCGCACGCTGGCTGCGGGCACCGTCGGGTTGTATGCGTGGGGGTCCGAGGATCTGGCGTTCGATGATGTTCTGGTGACGCTGCTGGACCAGCCGATCAATGTGGTGCAGGGCACGTCCAAGGGTGAATTCCTGCGCGGCACCGATGACATCGACCTGATCATTGCGGGCGGCGGCAACGTGGATCGCATTCAGGCCGGGGCCGGGGTCGATCACTTCGATTTCTCGGCGATCCGCGATGATGCCAAGAAAAACACCATCCGCGTGTCGGATATGGAGGCCGGCGAGACGATCATCGGCATCGATGTCGAAACGGATATCCTGTCGGCCATCACCCGCGGCACCAGCCTGCATGTGACGCTGGTTGGTGACCGCGACCTGCTGATCCTGACCGGCATCACCGACATCGACGACCTGATCTGGCAACCGGCGCCCGCGTTGTTCTAATCCTGCACTCTGGCCGCGCCGGTCCGGCGCGGTCCCAACCCAGACCTGTCCGCGCCAGTTCGGCGCGGATACCCACAAAAGGAGATTGCCATGTTGCGTATTCTGTCCGGCGCCCTGATTGCCGCCGTTGCCCTGATGCTGACCCTTGCCGCGCCGGCGACGGCGGCCACGCTTGGGGTTGGCGTCGATCCGGCGTCCGGGTTTTCCCTGATCGACGCGGTCGAGATCACGGATGACGGCACCGACCTGACCATCAACAACGCGTCTGGTGCAAAACTGACGGGTTTCGGGCTTCCCGGTGGCGGAGATTTCGATCTGTTGGTGACGGGCGACAGCCTTGATCTTGCGCCGCTTTACGCCGATCTGTTCATCGATGCGGCGACGGGGTCGGTCGTTGGCCAACTGGTCGCAGCCTTGGTCACGACGTCCCTGGCCGAATTGCTGTTCGACGTGACCAGCGATGATTTCGGCACCTTTGGCCCGCAATTGCTGATGGTGCTGACCGGCGATTTTTCCAATGGGTTCGACGCAACCAATGCCTCGGTCGCGATCAATTCCGTGGCTGCCGTGCCGTTGCCCGCCACCTTGCCGCTGCTGCTGGCGGCGTTCGGGGCGATCGCGGCGCTGC
>JBGSJU010000518.1:0-4548 GCA_041741655.1 Rhodobacterales bacterium | reverse complement strand
GATGCCGGAGGCGAGCATGCGGATGACCGAAGACATACGGCGCAGCGGCGAGTTTTGCCCTGCCGCTGGCTGAACGTCTTCTGGCGTTGACGGTTGTAGTCGAGCACGGCCAGCCGCCGCGCCGCCGCCCCGCGCAGCTCGCGGATCTCACAGGGCACTTCCATCAACTTGATCGCCCGAGCGCAGGCGAGCCGCCGGTTCCCCGACACGACCTCCCAGCCTTCTCGCCCCATCGTCACGACCAGGGGCACCAGAATTCCCCGAGCCCGGATGCTATCGAGCAGTCCATCCGCCTCGATCTCGCCGGCAGGGTCGCCGTAGACCAACCGGCTGAATCGGCTCGGCGTCAGCTCGGCCGGGTCGATCCAGCGGACCTCGGCCGGGGTTTCCAACAGGCTGCGGCTCATGGCGCGGACTTCCCTGTCCGTCCTGGTTTCAATGGGGAAGACCTGCGGAAGATAATGGAGCCCGTCAATTCTGTCGAGAACGATCGCGCGTCCCGTCGGGCACCGATGCAATGAGTGGTCCCGGTCAATCCGAACCGACGACCGTCCCCGGCGGCGACGATTCGCGACGCACCATCGTCGTGGCGCCGACCGATCCCTGGACCCCGCCGCCGATGGAATTCGATTGGAGCGGTCGGGTCCTCGGCGAATACCGCCTGATCGCGCTGGTCGGCCGCGGCGGCATGGGTCGGGTTTACCGCGCCGAGCACGTGCTCCTCGGCCGGGTCGTGGCCTTGAAGATGGTCGCCACCGATCAGATTGACGCCGAGGCCGTCGCCCGGTTCGCGACCGAGATGCTCGCCGTCGGCCGGCTTTCGCACCCGAACATCGTCAGTTGCCACGATGCCCGGGAGATCGCCGGTGTGCCCCTCTTGGCCATGGAATGGCTCGACGGCCATGACCTGTGGGCCATTATTCGCCGGCTCGGTCCGCTCTCCATCGCCGATACCTGCGCCCTGATAGCACAGGCGGCTCTCGGCCTCCAGCACGCCCATGACCACGGCCTGGTCCACCGCGACGTCAAGCCGTCGAACCTGATGCTGACGCGCGACGGCACGGTCAAGGTCCTCGATCTCGGGCTGGCCCGCTTCCTCGACCGATCGAGCGCCGTCGGCCAGCCGACCAAGCTCGACCAAATCCTCGGCACGGCCGACTACATGGCGCCCGAGCAATGGGCCGAGGCGCGAGCCGTCGATGGCCGCGCCGACCTCTACGCCCTCGGCTGCACACTCTTCTGCCTGTTGGTCGGCCGCCCCCCATTCGGCGGGCCGCTGGGGCACCGTCAGTCTGGTCAAGGCCCCCGTTGGCGCGATCCTGCGCTTTGCGGCGCATCATCTGGATCTGGGGGCTAGCGCGGCGCATCTGTATCTGGATGACCCCGATCCCGCGACCATCGACATCCTGACCCGCCAGCCCCGCCTGCATGTCACCGCCTGCGATGCCGCATGGTGGGCCACGCAGAAAAAGCCGCGCATGGCCGCGCATCAGATGCGCCAGGCCTGGGTCGCCACGCAATGCTATGCGCAAGTCGGGCAGGATCTGGCGTGGTTGGCCCATATCGACGTGGACGAATTCCTGCTGCCCGCCCGCCCGGTGGCCGATGTGCTGGCCGCCATCCCACCCGATCAGGCGGGCCTGCTGTTGCAACCGGTGGAACTGCTGGCAGACCCCGATCCCGCCGCCCCGGCCCGGTTCAAGACCACGCCCCGCATGGCCGGGCAGGACAAATCGGTGCTTGCGCGGCTCTATCCCACCTTTGGCGCCCATCTGCGTGGCGGCTACATCAGCCATCTGGAGGGCAAGATGTTGGCCCGCACCGGCATCGCGGGCCTGCGCATGGGCGTGCATGGCCTGCTGCTGGACGGGGCGGCGGTGGAAAACCGGCAGATCAGCCGCGACATCCTGCTGGGTCATGCCCATGCGCCGGATTGGGCGACCTTCCGCGCGCATCTGGATTTCCGCATGGCGCGCGGATCCTACCGCAAATCCGAGGAAGAGGGGTTCCGCTTGCGCGACGTGCTGGCCTATCTGCAGGAAACAGAGGGCGAGGCGGGCCTGCGCGCCTTTTATGACGAGGTGTGCACTGCGCGCGCCGATCTGGTGGCGGGCCTGCAGGATCTGGGCATGCTGGTGACATGGCCGTTGGACCCGGACGCGGCGCTGCGGCGCCAGTTGCCGGATGCGGCCGCGCCATGATCCGCTGGGGGATCGTCACTACCGTAAAGGCGCCGCGCGCCGCGATCGAACGCTTTGCTGCATGGCATCTGGATCAAGGCGCGCATCGCGTGCTGCTGTATCTGGACGATGGCGAAGCAAGCCTTGCCGCCCAGTTGAACCGGCACCCGAAACTGCGCGTGACCCCCTGCGACGACGCCTGGTGGCTATCCCGTGGCCGTCGCCCCGACAAGCATCAGGTGCGCCAAGCCGCCAATGCCACCCATGCGCATAACCACGCCGCGCGCGATCTGGATTGGCTAGCGCATATCGACGTGGACGAATTCATCGCGCCCGAAACCCCCTTGGCCGACACGCTGGCCGCCCTGCCCGCCGACGTGCTCTGCGCCCGCCTGCGCCCGTGGGAGGCGCTGGCGCCAGTCACCCCGGGGCCCCGGCATTTCAAGGGCTTCACCCGCGATGCGCGGGCGCGGCGGGATCAGACGATGGCGTTGTATCCGCGCTATGGTGCATGGCTGAACGGCGGGTTCCTCAGCCATACTGCTGGCAAGCTGATCTGGCGCACCGGGCTGAAAGGTCTGAAGGTGCGCATCCACAACATCTATCAGGGCGAGGTGGAAAACCCCGGCATGGTGGAACTGGACGATGTGCCGCTGTTGCATTTTCACGCCGCGGATCGGGCGCATTTCATGGCCGCCTACCGGTTCCGGCTGACGCGGGGGTCTTACCGCGCCGATCTGAAACCCAACCGCCCGCGGAACGATGGCGGGTTGTCAATGCACGACCTGCTGAGCCAGATCGAGGCCGAGGCTGGAGAGGCCGGGCTGCATGCGTTTTATGACGAGGTCGCCACCGCCCGCCCCGACCTGATGGCGGGCTTGGCGCAGGCGGGGCGGCTTTTGACCCGCGATTTCGATGCCGAACCGGCACGTGCCCGGCATTTTCCCCAACCATGAGGCCGCTTTTCCCGTTGCATTGACCGCCGTCACGGTTTCGTTTATGCGGCATGCAGCGGGTCACACATGTGCAGAGGCCACAGGACCGACCGGGTCCGATCCGCATATGACGCTACGGGCCATGACGCGTCCGTAAACCACGGACACACATGACCAAGTTCAGCGATCTCAATCTCGATCCCAAAGTCCTGCAGGCAGTTGCGGACGCGGGCTATGAAACCCCCACGCCAATTCAGGCCGGCGCGATCCCGCCCGCCCTGTTGGGCCGCGACGTGCTGGGCATCGCCCAGACCGGCACCGGGAAAACCGCCAGCTTCACGCTGCCGATGATCACCCTGCTGGCCAAGGGGCGCGCCCGCGCCCGGATGCCGCGCAGCCTTGTGCTGTGCCCGACCCGCGAACTGGCCGCCCAGGTGGCCGAGAATTTCGACACCTACACGAAGTATCTGAAGCTGACCAAGGCCCTGCTGATCGGCGGCGTGTCGTTCAAGGAACAGGACATGCTGATCGACCGAGGTGTCGATGTGCTGATCGCGACGCCGGGGCGGTTGCTGGACCATTTCGAACGCGGCAAGCTGCTCTTGACCGGCGTGCAGATCATGGTGGTGGACGAAGCCGACCGCATGCTGGACATGGGGTTCATCCCCGATATCGAACGCATTTTCAGCCTGACACCGTTCACCCGCCAGACCATGTTCTATTCCGCGACCATGGCGCCCGAGATTGAACGCATCACCAACACCTTCCTGACCGCCCCCGCGCGGATCGAGGTGGCCCGTCAGGCGACCGCGTCAGAGACAATCACGCAGGGCGTGGTGATGTTCACGCCGTCGCGCAAGGATGCCGAGGCCAGCGAGAAACGGGCCCTGCTGCGTGCCATGATCGACGCCGAAGGCGACGCCTGTTCCAACGCCATCATCTTCTGCAACCGCAAGACGGATGTGGATATCGTCGCCAAGTCGTTGCAGAAATACGGCTATGACGCCGCGCCGATCCATGGCGATCTGGAACAATCGCAAAGGACGCGCACGCTGGACGGGTTCCGCGATGGGTCGCTGCGGTTTCTGGTCGCCTCTGACGTGGCTGCGCGCGGCCTTGATATTCCCGCCGTCAGCCATGTGTTCAACTTTGACGTCCCCAGCCACGCCGAAGACTACGTTCACCGCATCGGTCGCACCGGGCGCGCCGGGCGGTCCGGCAAGGCATTGATGATCTGGACGCCGCGCGATGTGAAGTATTTCGAGGCGATCGAAAAGCTGTTGCAGAAAGACGTGCCGCGTCTGGACCTGCCCGAAGGTCTGGCCGGCAAAATCTCGGAAAGCGCGGAAAAACCGGCGGGGCGAGACGACGGCGAACGGTCGTCGCGGTCCTCGTCGTCACGGTCGCGGTCCGGATCGCGGGGCGCAGGCCCG
>JBGSJU010000517.1:0-2325 GCA_041741655.1 Rhodobacterales bacterium | reverse complement strand
CGGCCCCGCGATCCTCGACCACGGCCAACAGCCCCGCCCCCGCATCCGGGTCGCGGCGCAACAGGCGTTCCGCCCCAAGGCGCGGAAACCACAGGTTCAGGATGCGGCGGCGAGTCATCTGTCCAGGCTTTGTTCACTATTTGTTCTTATTTAGGGCAGCCCCGTGCCCGAGTCGAGTCTGCTGGTCGAGTCTCAGCCGCAAATGATCCGGGTGATGATCCGTGCGGCATCGTGTTCGACGTTCAGCCGTTCGGCGCGGTAGTCCATCGTCACCGGCATGCCGGGGGCAATGACGCGCACCGGACCTTTCACGCTGGCCGGATCGAACATCGCCAGCGGCTGGCCGACCAACACCTGCAAGGCCCCCGCCCCGCAGGCGTCTTCGGTATCGCCCGGTTCCGGCACGCAAGCGGCCAGTGTCAGCATTGCCGCAATCGCCACCCGTCGCATGGTTTGGCCCGCCTTCACCCTGTCTGAAACCCATGTTGCATTATGTCCGGGGTTTCGCCAAGTCTTGGCCCGAACCGACAGGAGACAGATCATGCGCACCAAAGCCGCCGTCGCCCTTGCCGCAGGCAAGCCGCTGGAAATCATGGAGGTGAACCTCGACGGCCCGAAGGCGGGCGAGGTTCTGGTGGAAATCAAGGCCACCGGCATCTGCCACACCGATGAATTCACCCGGTCGGGCGCCGATCCCGAAGGGCTGTTCCCGGTCATTCTGGGCCATGAAGGCGCGGGCGTGGTGCTGGAATGCGGGCCGGGGGTGACCTCGCTGAAACCGGGCGATCATGTCATCCCGCTCTATACTCCGGAATGCCGCACCTGCCCGTCCTGCCTGTCGCGCAAGACGAACCTCTGCACCGCGATCCGCACGACGCAAGGTCAGGGCCTGATGCCCGACGGCACCTCGCGGTTTTCCATGCTGAATGGCACGCCGATCCTGCATTACATGGGCTGCTCGACCTTTGCGAACCATACCGTGCTACCGGAAATCGCGCTGGCGAAAATCCGGCCCGATGCGCCATTCGACAAGGCCTGCTATATCGGCTGCGGCGTGACCACGGGTGTCGGCGCGGTCATCAATACGGCAAAGGTGGAAATCGGCGCCAAGGCGGTGGTGTTCGGGCTGGGCGGGATCGGGTTGAACGTGATCCAGGGCCTGCGCCTGGCGGGCGCGGACATGATCATCGGCGTCGATGTAAACGACGACAAGCGGGCCTGGGGCGAGCGGTTCGGGATGACCCATTTCGTCAACCCGCGCAAGATCGACGGGTCGGTGGTGGCGCATATCGTCGAAATGACCAAGACGCCGTTTGATCGCATCGGCGGGGCGGATTATTCCTTTGATTGCACCGGCAACGTGCAGGTGATGCGCGATGCCCTTGAATGTACGCACCGTGGCTGGGGCGTGTCGGTGGTGATCGGCGTGGCGCCTGCGGGGGCGGAAATCGCCACGCGGCCGTTCCAGCTGGTCACCGGGCGGACGTGGAAGGGCACCGCATTCGGCGGCGCGCGTGGGCGGACCGACGTGCCGCGCATGGTGGATTGGTACATGGACGGCAAGATCGAGATCGACCCGATGATCACCCATATCCTGCCGCTGGACCGGATCAACGAAGGCTTCGACCTGATGCACGAAGGCAAGTCGATCCGGTCGGTCGTGGTGTTCTGATCGGGGGCGGGTGAGGTCACCCGCCCTGCCGTGGGCTCAATACCCCAGCGCGCAACCATCCTTGCGGGGGTCGGACGCACCTTCCAGCAAGCCATCGTCGCGCAACAGGATCATCTGCGCGCCGCCGATCGCGGTGCGCGGAACCGCAACCGTGTGGCCTTTCGCTGCCAGTTCTGCGCGCACGGTGTCGGCATAGCCGCGTTCCACGCCCAGCACGCCCGCATCGGTAAAGCTGCGCGGCGCGTCCAACGCATCCTGCGGGTCCATGCCATAATCGACGATGTTTGTCACCACGCGGGCATGCCCGTTCGGCTGATAGGGGCCGCCCATCACGCCGAAAGGCGCGATGACGCGGCCCGCGCGTTTCAGCATGCCGGGAATGATGGTGTGCATCGGGCGCTTGCTACCCTTCATCTCGTTCGGGTGCCCTTCGGCCAGCGTGAACCCCGCACCACGGTTCTGGAACAGGATGCCGAATTTCTGCGACGCGATGCCTGAGCCGAAATTGTGGAAGATCGAATAGATCAGCGACACCGCCATGCGGTCGCGGTCCACCACGGTGATGTAGATCGTGTCCTTGTGCACCGCCTCGGTCAGCGGGGCCGCCGCGGCCATCGCGCGGTCCATGTCGATCAGCGCGGCCAGTCGCGCCG
>JBGSJU010000516.1:0-2102 GCA_041741655.1 Rhodobacterales bacterium | reverse complement strand
GAGGCGGCGTTCAGCGGCCCCGCCCTGCCTGACAACCAGCGCGCGTTCGGTTTTCGCCTGTTGGGTCTCGTCGGCCTTGCCGATCCCTTGCGCGCCTCGGTGCCAGCGGCGGTCGCGCAATGTCGCAGCGCCGGGATCAGGGTCATCATGATCACCGGCGATTATCCCGCCACCGCGCAGGCGATTGCCGCCGCGGCGGGGCTGCACGGCAACCGTGTCATCACCGGGCCTGACCTTGCCGAAATGACGGATGACAGCCTGGCCCTTGCCGTCCGGGATGTGACCATTTTCGCCCGCATCATACCCGAACAGAAACTGCGCATCGTGACGGCGTTGAAATCGGCAGGCGCGGTGGTGGCGATGACTGGCGACGGCGTGAACGATGCCCCGTCGCTGAAGGCCGCCGATATCGGCGTGGCCATGGGCGAACGCGGCACCGATGTGGCGCGCGAGGCGGCCAGCATCGTTTTGCTGGACGATGATTTCGGGTCCATCGTCACCACGGTCCGGCTGGGCCGCCGCATCTATGACAACCTGCGCAAGGCGATGAGTTTCATTCTGGCGGTGCACGTTCCCATTGCGGGGCTGGCACTGATGCCCTTGCTGTTCGGCATGCCAATCCTGTTCGGCCCGGTCCACATCGCCTTTCTGGAAATGGTGATCGACCCGGTCTGTTCCCTCGTGTTCGAGGCGGAAACCGAAGAGGAGGGCATCATGGACCGCCCGCCGCGCCCACCCGCCGAGCCGCTGTTTTCCCTCCCGACGGTGCTGTGGAGCCTTGTTCAGGGCCTTCTGGTGCTGGGTATCACCGCCACGATCATGGTGCTGGCGCCGGGTTACGGGCTGTCCGCCGATCAGGTGCGCGGCCTGACCTTTGCCGCGCTGGTGTTCGGCATCGTGGCGTTGATCCTTGTGGACCGGTCGCGGTCCGCGTCCATCCTGACCGCGATCAGCCGGCCCAACCGGGCGCTGGCCATCGTGTTGCCGCTGGTCGGCGGGGTGCTGGCGGTCACGCTGTTCTGGCAACCGGCGCGCGATCTGTTCGGTTTCGCGGCCTTGGACGGGGTGTTCCTGGCGGTGCCGCCGCTGGCCGGGCTGGCCGTGTTGGTGACGCTGGAATTGCTGAAACCGCTGTGGCGGCACGCCGTGCGGCGCGACCGGGTCGCCGCGGCCCGGACCCCACAGGGAAAACCGGCGGGACACTGATCTGCGTCAACACCCGCTTGCCGGCGCAGGGGTAGCGTTCGGGCATGTCTGATGAAGGCGCGCGTGCCATGCCAAGGCCGCATTCCGAAGCCTTTGCCATCAACCCCGAAATCGAAAAGAGGCCATCATGCCCATCCGTTCCTTGCTGCTGCTGTCCACACTGGTCCTGACCCTGTCGGGCTGTCTGGCCAATGATACCGAACGCGGACTGGTCGGTGCGACCGGCGGCGCGGTGATTGCCGGCGCGACCGGTGGCAGCCCGCTGACCGGCGCCGTCGTTGGCGGCGCGGCCGGCTATTTCTGCCGCGACCTGAACGTACCGGGATGCCGTAACTGACCCGATCCCATCCAAGAAAGGCTGCCATCATGCAGGGTTATCTTGCCGATATCGAACATCTGACCGAACACAACAGCGACTTTCGCCGCGTGCTTTATACCGGCAAGCACCTGCAACTGGTGCTGATGACCCTGCCCCCCGGTCAGGACATCGGGCGCGAAACCCACAGGACGCATGATCAGTTCTTTCGGATTGAACAAGGTAAGGGGGCGGTGGTGATCGACGGCGTGACGCAGTCCTTCAAGGATGGCGACGGCATCATCGTGCCCGCCGGTGCGGTGCACAACCTGACCAATACCGGCGACACACCGCTGCGGCTTTACACGATCTACGGCCCGCCGAACCACGTCGATGCGCTGGTCCAGACCATGAAATCGCAGGCCGAAGCCGCGCATGAAGTGTTCGACGGCGCAACCACGGAATAGTCTGCACGGGCACACCGGGATGATCGGGGGACATGATCCATGCAGCGCAGAACCCTGTTGGCCGGCGGCGGCCTGACGGCGCTGGCCTTGGGCGGCGCCGGCTGGACCGTCTGGCAACGCTGGCAGGCGACGGC
>JBGSJU010000515.1:0-1714 GCA_041741655.1 Rhodobacterales bacterium | reverse complement strand
GCGGGGGATGCAGGTGGCCGCCGAATGATGCTGCGCCGCATCACGATCGTCGTCCTCGCGGCGGCGCTTGGCGGCTGTGTGCAGGCCGCGCCGGATACGGCGCGACCGGAACTCGACTATCGCGGCGTCGAGACACGCCTGTTGGACGGTGATCTGGTCAATTTCCGCGTCACCATGGCGGGGGCGCGCGACGATGCCGACGTGATTGCCTATGCCGAATGCGCCGCGGCGCAGTATACCCTGATCCGCGGCTATGGATTTGCGCGGCTTATTCGTACCGAAGTGACGCAAAACGGTGGTATCTGGAGCGCGGATGCCGTCTACACGATCTCGCCCGCGCTGCCCGAAGGATCCCGGACCCTTGACGCCGAGGTCGTGACGGCGGCCTGTGCGGAAAACGAAATACCGATGGTGTGAGGACCTGATGGCCGACTTCCTGACCACCCCGATGGGGACCCTCGTGATCATCGTGGCGCAATGCCTGGCCGTGCTGGCCTTTGTCATGATCAGCCTGCTGTTTCTGGTCTATGGCGACCGCAAGATCTGGGCGGCGGTGCAGATGCGGCGCGGCCCGAACGTGGTAGGCGCTTACGGCCTGCTGCAATCCGTGGCCGACGCGCTGAAATACGTGGTGAAAGAGGTCGTGGTGCCCGCCGGGGCCGACCGGACCGTGTTCTTTCTGGCGCCGCTGGTGTCCTTTGTGCTGGCGGTGCTGGCCTGGGCGGTGATCCCGTTCAACGACGGCTGGGTGCTGTCGGATATCAACGTGGCGATCCTGTTCGTGTTCGCCGTCTCCTCGCTGGAGGTTTACGGCGTCATCATGGGCGGCTGGGCGTCGAATTCGAAATACCCGTTCCTGGGGTCGCTGCGGTCTGCCGCGCAGATGATCTCCTATGAGGTCAGCCTTGGCCTGATCATCATCGGCATCATCATCTCGACCGGGTCGATGAATTTCAGCAATATCGTGGCGGCGCAGGACACCGCCTACGGGTTCTTCGGCTGGTACTGGCTGCCGCATCTGCCGATGGTTTTCCTGTTCTTCATCAGCGCCCTGGCCGAAACCAACCGGCCGCCGTTCGACCTGCCGGAAGCGGAATCCGAACTTGTGGCGGGGTTCATGGTGGAATATTCCTCCACGCCGTATCTGCTGTTCATGGCGGGTGAATACATCGCCATCTTCCTGATGTGCGCGTTGATAAGCCTGTTGTTCTTCGGCGGCTGGCTGTCGCCGATCCCCGGCCTGCCGGATGGCGCGCTGTGGATGGTGGGAAAGATGGCGTTCTTCTTTTTCATGTTCGCCATGGTGAAGGCCATCGTGCCGCGCTATCGCTACGACCAGTTGATGCGGATCGGCTGGAAGGTGTTCCTGCCGATGTCGCTGGGATGGGTCGTCATCGTGGCGTTTCTGGCCAAATTCGAGGTTCTGGGCGCATTCTGGGCCCGCTGGGCGATAGGGGGCTGACATGGCAAACATCGATTACGGGCGCGCGGCGGGGTATTTCCTGCTGACGGATTTCTGGCGCGGGTTCGGTCTGGGCCTGAAATATCTGTTCGCGCCCAAGGTCACGCTGAACTATCCACATGAAAAAGGCCCGCTAAGCCCTCGTTTTCGCGGCGAACATGCGCTGCGCCGCTATGCCAGCGGCGAAGAACGATGCATCGCGTGCAAACTGTGCGAAGCGATCTGTCCGGCGCAGGCGATTACCATCGACGC
>JBGSJU010000514.1:0-6979 GCA_041741655.1 Rhodobacterales bacterium | reverse complement strand
TGGGGGCCTGGGGTGCGGCGCAGGCGACCGCCGCCGGGCTGTCGATCTTTTTCGGCGGCGCGCTGCGCGACATCGTCGATCACGCCCATGCGAATGGCCTGCTGGGACAACTGTCTGATCCCGCCTTGGGGTATTCTGTCGTCTATCACACGGAAATCGCGCTTCTTTTCGTCACTCTCGTCGCACTTGGGCCATTGGTCCGGGTCGGCACACTGCAACCTGAAACCGGCAATCCCGGCCAGCCCAATCTCGGGCTGACCGAGTTTCCGACCTGACAGCGGAGGACCTATTCATGGTCGGCGTCAACTTCTTCGGCAACTTCGATCTTGCCAGCCTTTCGATCTGGCTGTTCTGGGGCTTTTTCGCCCTGCTGGTGTACTACCTGCAAACCGAAAACATGCGCGAGGGCTATCCCCTTGAAACCGAGGACGGCAAGCCGGCTTCGAACCAGGGGCCGTTTGCGGTTCCTGCGCCCAAGACGTTTGACCTGCCGCATGACCGTGGTCTGGTCACCGTGCCATCGGCCGAAAATGAAGCCGCGCATCGCCGCACCGATCTGGCGTTGGCGCGCACTGCCGGGGCTGAAGGGTTCCCGCATGCGCCCACCGGCAACCCGATGCTGGACGGTGTCGGCCCCGCGTCCTGGGTGCCGCGCGCCGATCTGCCGGAACTGGATGGTCACGGCAAGCTGAAGCTGATGCCGATGGCCGCCGCCGGCGAATTCAAGGTGTCCGCAGGGCGCGACCCGCGTGGCCTGCCGGTGCAGGCGCGCGACGGCAAGGTTGTCGGCAAGATCGCCGAAATGTGGATCGACGTGCCGGAACAGCTGGTCCGCTATCTGGAAGTCGAACTGAAATCCGGCGCGCATCGGCTGGTGCCGATGACCATGGCCATGATCCGGTCCGACCGGGTGCGGGTCGAAGCGTTGACCGCCGATCTGTTCGAGACCATTCCGGCGACCAAACTGCCGACCGAAGTGACCAAGCTCGAAGAAGACAAGATCTCGGCCTACGTGGCCGGTGGTCTGATGTATGCCGCACAACCTGCGCGGGCCACGGCGGCCTTGCCGTCGCGCGAAGCGATGAACTGACGAGAACTGACGACGAGGGGGGTGGCGCGCGCCCGCGCCGCCCCGTCTTACCCCAGATGACGGAGGGTCCAGCATGAAGGACCATGATTTCGACTTTGAATCGCAGCCGGGCCTGCCCGCCCCGCTGCCCCCCGGCGAAACCCTGCTGTGGCAGGGCCGCCCCGATACCGCGACATTGGCCCGCGAGGCCTTTGCGATCCGCTGGATCACAGGTTATCTGGTGGTGATCGCGCTCTACAAGGCAGGCGCAAGCTGGGCTGATGGCGGCGCATCGCTGGCGCTGGCGCGGCTGGTGCCCTATCTGGCGCTTGCCGCCGCGGGCTATGGCGCGGTTTACCTCATGGCGTGGCTGCAGGCGCGGGCCACGATCTATTCCATCACCTCGGCCCGGGTGATCCTGCGCATCGGTGCAGCCCTGCCGATGACCTTCACCATCCCTTTCACCTGCATCGAAAGCGCATCTTTGGCGCTGCACGGCACCACAGGCGTCGGCACCGTGGCCATGCGGACCCGCGAAGGCGCGCATCTGGCTTACGCGGTGATCTGGCCCCACGCCCGCCCTTGGCTGATGCGACGCCCCGAACCGGCGTTCCGGGCCATACCCGATGCCGGACGCGTCGCGCGCCTGCTGTCGGACGCGGCCGCAGCCAAGATCAACGAACCCCGGATCAGCCGCGCCGACGACCGCGCCGGCGATCTGGTTGCCGCAGAATAAGGACCGACCGCCATGGTAAAACTGACTGCAACCCCCATCGGCCCGGATGCAATCCGTCCCGAATTCCGCGAACAGGTCCGCCACGACCGCGAAAAGGACATGATCCCCAAGACCTTGCTGCGCGCCATGCTGGCGCTGGCGGTGACGGCGGTGATGATCACCGGCTATGCGACCCTGACCGACCAGCCGCATGTCGGCGTGCCCGCCCCCGGCAACGTGATCGCCGAACGCGCGTTCATTCTGGAAGGGCTGAATGCGCAATCCGTGATCGTGCGCGATGTGGACGGAACCGTCTTGCTGGACCTGCCGCATGGCGGTTTCGTCACCGTGATCCAGTCCGCGATGCAGCGCGCCCGCACGGTCGCCCGCGTCGAAGGAAACCCGCCGATGCGCGTCGTCCGTTACGACAATGGTCGTCTGGTCGCCGAAGACCCGGTCACCGGCTGGAGCGCCGAATTGTATGCCTTTGGCGGCGACAACAAGGCCGCCTTTGAACGCCTGATGGACCATAAATAGCCATCCGACCCGACGTGAATACCAAAAAAGCAAAAATGCTCAAGGGAACCAAGCCAATGAAACTCATACCCAGAAAGACCGAAGAGGTGCCCTGCACCGTCGAAGTTTCGCACCGGTTCGAAAGCCTGCATGCCCATGTCCGGTTCGACAATGGCGCCGTGGTCTATCCCGGTGACGAGGTGCTGGTGCATGGTGCACCGGTGCTGGCGGCCTATGGCGAACTGATCGTCGAACACCGCACCGCCACCATCACGCGCGCCACCGCGCTGGAACGCTGGTGGACCCGGATGACCGGCGATCTGGACTTCATGGAACTGTGCGAATTTTCCTTCAGCGAGGAGTTGAAAGCATGAACGCCGTCTCCCCCGCACTGACCTCCGGCGACGAGTTGCACGCCGAGATCGTCAACACCTTTGACACCACGGCGATGGCCACCGAAACCACGCTGTTGAACCCGCGCTTCTACACCACCGATTTCGACGAGATGGACAAGATCGACGTCACCCCGGTGCGCAAGGAATGGGATGCGCTGCTGGCGCAGATGAAATCCGACCCGAACAAGGGCCATTTCAAGAAGAATGCCGACTGGGACAAGGTCGATTGGGATGGCATGGACCCCGCGCTGCGGTCCGAATTCATCGACTTTCTGGTGTCGTCCTGCACCGCCGAATTCTCGGGCTGTGTGCTCTACAAGGAAATGAAGCGGCGTGGCACCAACCCCGACATCTGCGAACTGTTCAACCACATGGCCCGCGACGAGGCCCGCCATGCCGGGTTCATCAACGATGCGCTGCGCGAGGCGGGCGTGGCGGTGAACCTTGGCTTCCTGACCAAGTCCAAGAAATACACCTACTTCCGGCCCAAGTTCATCTATTACGCCACCTACCTGTCGGAAAAGATCGGCTACGCCCGCTACATCACCATCTATCGCCATCTGGAAGCGAACCCGGAACACCGGTTCCACCCGATCTTCAAATGGTTCCGCGAATGGTGCAACGACGAGTTCAGCCATGGCGAGGCGTTTGCGCTGTTGATGCGCACCGACCCGCAGCTGACCCAAAGCTGGCAGAACAAGCTGTTCATCCGGTTCTTCCTGACCGCCGTCTATTCGACGATGTGGGTGCGCGACCACGCCCGCAAGGATTTCCATCATGCGTTGGGCGTGGACATCGACTGGTATGACCAGGAGGTGTTCCGCAAGACATCCATCATCGCGCGGCAAGTGTTTCCGGTGGAACTGGACATCGACCACCCGCGCTGGATCCCCAACCTGCGCCGCATGAACGACGCCATGCTGGACATGGAACGCGGGCAGAAGGCCGGCGGTGTCGGCGGCTGGCTGCGCCACAAGGCGGCATCGGCCCGCGCGATGCTGGCCTTTGCCAGCCTGTTTCTGATCCCGGTCAAGCACACGACCCCGCCCGCCAATGTGCGGCTGGAACCGTCGTTTTGATCGTGACCACCCATACCGCCGCTCACGCGGTGGTTGCGGCCGGGGCGATGGGCGCGTCCCCCGGTCCCGCGTGGCACCCCGAGCGACCGGGGTGCCACGCATGACAAATCCCTGGCTTGCCGCATTGGCTGCACTGTTCCTGTGGTGGTTTTCCACCGGAATCATCCTGTGGCGCGTGCGGGTCGCGGACAATCGCGGCCGCCGTCAGCACCGGGTTTCGGTGCTGGCCGGGCTGCCCTTGCTGGCCGTCGGGGTCTGGCTGGCCATCCACGGGGCCGATGATGCGACGGTGACCGGGGTTTACCTTGGCTTTGTCGCGGCGCTGGCGCTATGGGGCTGGATCGAACTGGCCTTTCTGTCGGGCGTGATCACCGGGCCCAACACCGCTGTCTGCCCGGTCGGCGCACGCCTGCCGGAACGGTTCTGGCGCGCGGTCGGTACGATTGCCTGGCACGAGGCGGCGCTAGTCGCCACGCTGGCGGCGCTGGCACTGATCCCGGGCGGCAGCCTGATGGCGTTCCTGACCTTTGCGTTGTTGTTCGTGGCACGGGTGTCGGCCAAGTTGAACCTGTTCTTCGGCGTGCCGCGCATCAACACGCAATTCCTGCCGCGCCCGCTGGCGCATCTGCCCAGCCATTTCCGGGTGGCGCGCGCCAGCGCGTTCTACCCCGTCTCGGTGATCTTCCTGATCGCCATCACCGCCCTGCTGCTGGGGCTGACCACCGCCGCCAGCCGCCCCGAAACCACCGTGGGATTTGCCTTGCTGACCTGTCTGTCGGCGCTGGCGCTTCTGGAACATCTGTTCATGATCCTGCCCCTTCCCGACGACCGGCTGTGGCGCTGGATGTTGCCTGATCCAACCCCCGTCCCTCCCGCCGAACCGCCAAGCCAAGCCAGAAAGTGACCGTCATGGATTTTCAAGCCTACTTCCAGACCCGCCTTGATGCCCTGAAGGGTGAGGGCAACTATCGCGTCTTTGCCGATCTAGACCGCCGCTGCGGCGCGTTTCCGCAGGCCGCCCATCACAAGGACGGCGCGGTGCGCGATGTGACGGTCTGGTGCAACAACGACTATCTGGGCATGGGCCAGCACCCCGATGTGGTGCAGGCGATGATCAACGCGGTGCAATCCTGTGGCACAGGTGCTGGCGGCACCCGCAACATTGGCGGCAATACCGTGCACCATCTGGATCTGGAACGCGAACTGGCCGATCTGCATGGCAAGGAACGCGCGCTGCTGTTTACATCCGGTTACGTATCGAATTGGGCGGCACTGTCCACGCTGGGCGCGCAGATCCCCAATGCGGTGATCCTGTCGGATGAAAAGAACCACGCGTCCATGATCGAAGGCATCCGCCATTCCCGCGCCGACAAGGTGCTGTGGAAACACAATGACTGGCGCGATCTGGACCGCAAACTGCACGCGGTCGGCGACCGGCCCAAGATCGTGGCGTTCGAATCCGTCTATTCCATGGACGGCGATATCGCGCCGATCCGCGAAATCGTCGAGGTCTGCGAGGCGCATGGCGCGCTGTCCTATATCGACGAGGTGCATGCGGTCGGCATGTATGGCGCGCATGGCGGCGGCGTGTCCGAAGAACGCGGTCTGGCGCATCGCATCGACCTGATCGAAGGCACGCTGGGCAAGGCGTTCGGCGTGGTCGGCGGCTATATCACCGGCACCACGGCGCTGGTGGATTTCATCCGCTCTTACGCCAGCGGGTTCATCTTTACCACCGCCCTGCCCCCGGCCGTGGCCGTCGCCGCCGCGACATCCATCCGCCATCTGAAGGCGTCGGGCGCCGAACGCAGCGCCCAGCGGGCCAATGTCGCGAAACTCCGCGCGAAACTGGACCGCGCCGGCATCCCGCATATCGCCAACGAAAGCCACATCATCCCGGTCATCATCGGCGACCCGGTGAAATGCCGCATGATCTGCGATATCCTGCTGGCCGACTGGGGCATCTACGTGCAGCCGATCAACTATCCGACCGTGCCCAAAGGCACCGAACGGCTGCGCATCACCCCCGGCCCGCTGCACAGCGATACCGACATCGACCATCTGGTGACGGCGTTAGCCAGCCTGTGGCGGCAATGCGCGCTGGCGCATGCGGTAGCCTGACCGCACAACGGCAGTTGTCAGGCAGATGTTACAGTCGCGTGAGCGCATCCGATTTGACAAGGGTGCGAAAACGCACATATTACGCACGTAACAGTCCCCTAGGAGGTAGGAATGATCCAGAAACTTTTGGCAGCGGCGGCAGCTTCGGTTATGCTCGCGGCCCCCGTTTTCTCACAAACCGCAACTGCACCTGCCGCCGCAGCGCCTGCCGCCACACCAGCGGCCGCCCCGACCGGCGATGTCGAAGCGGGCGCAAAGGCGTTCAACAAGTGCCAGACTTGCCATGTGATCGCCAATGAAGCCGGCGAAGTGCTGGCGGGCAAATCGTCCAAGACCGGGCCCAACCTTTATGCCATGCCCGGCCGCGTGGCCGGCACCTACCCCGATTTCAAGTATGGCAAGTCGATCGTGGCACTGGGGGCGACCGGGTTCGTCTGGGATGAAGCCAACTTCATCGAATACCTGAACGACCCGAACAAGTTCCTGAAGACCAAACTGGATGACAGCAAGGCCAAGTCGAACATGGTCTTCAAGATCACGAAAGAAGAAGAAGCCCGCGATCTTTGGGCCTTCATTTCCTCGCTGGCCCCGAAGTCCTGATCAACACTCGCCGATTTTCGGAACACCTCATCGCCCGGCCCGAAAGGGTCGGGCGTTTGTGTGTCCGATGGGTCGCTTTGCCCGGGCGCGCGCCGACAGGGCTTGAAAATCCGCGCCCGGAAACTTACCGCTGTGGCATAAATAGCCCCGAAATCATTGCGGCCAAAGGCGGTTTACCATGACCAGTTTGATCCACCCGGTTCTGTTGTGCGGCGGGTCCGGCACGCGGTTGTGGCCACTGTCGCGCAAATCCTATCCGAAGCAATTCGTGCAGCTGATGGGCGACACCAGCCTGTTTCAGGCCTCGGCCCTGCGACTGTCGGGTCCGGAATTCGCCGCGCCGGCCATTGTGACAACCGGGGATTTCCGCTTTGTGGTGCTGGAACAGCTTTCCGCACTGGAAATCGCCCCCGCCGACATCCTGATCGAACCCGCCGCGCGCAATACGGCCGCCGCCGTCTGCGCCGCCGCCGTCGCCGTTGAC
>JBGSJU010000513.1:0-3502 GCA_041741655.1 Rhodobacterales bacterium | reverse complement strand
CGGGTTCGGCCTGCACCAGCCCCTGCCGTTCCAGCGCCTTCAGCGCAGCGGTGACGGTGCTGCGGTCCATCGCCAAGAACGTCGCCAGATCGGTGACGCGGGCGGGGTCCGGTCGGTTCAGCGCGTGCAGCAACGAGAATTGACCATTGGTCACTCCAACTGGGCGCAGGGCTGCATCAAAGCGCCGGGCCAGGACCCGCGCGGCCCGTTGCGCCGCCAGGCACAAACAACGGTCGCGAACCTCGCAGGTGACGGCAAGCGGCAGGGGTTGCGCAACGGGAAAGGGGTCTGTCTGTGTCATGCGAAGAAATTACATTGACATCAACGTATTTCAAGCCTGTAATCATGGCTATGGCAATACTGGCTGGAATCGGAGCCCTCGGTGCAGACCGCGTTTTCGACATGCCTTTGGTTTGATGGCACCGCCGAGGCCGCGGCTGAATTTTACGTGCGCTTGCTGGGTGCGCGGAGGACGGGCATCGACCGTCCC
This sequence comes from Rhodobacterales bacterium, assembly GCA_041741655.1. Taxonomy (GTDB): domain Bacteria; phylum Pseudomonadota; class Alphaproteobacteria; order Rhodobacterales; family Rhodobacteraceae; genus UBA9554. Next base: position 3,012 of record JBGSJU010000513.1, on the reverse strand, counting down.
GCACCGGATGGCCCGGTCGTTATGGTGCATCTTGACCTTGGCGGGCAGCGGCTGACGCTGTTGAACGGCGGGCCGGGCGTGGTGCACGGGCCAGCCGCGTCTGTGGTGGCAATGGCCGCAACTCAGGCCGAAAGCGACGCGATCTGGTTCGGGTTTCTGGATGCGGGTGCGACGCCGGACCGATGCGGCTGGCTGACCGATGTCTGGGGCCTGCGCTGGCAGGTCTTTCCGGCGGGGCTGAGCGCGGCGCTGTTCAACGGCCCGGCCTCGGCGTCGCAGCGGGCCTATCAGGCTTTGCTTGCCCAGACACGCATCGACCTGGACCTGATCAACCACGCAAGGGAGACCGCTGAATGAGCTATTTCGACGGGTTCATGGCCGCCGTTCCAGAGGCCAATCGCGCCTCTTATATCAACCACGCCCGCAAGGCCTGGCCGATCTTTGCCAAGTACGGCGCGTTGCGGATGCAGGAGTGCTGGGGTGATGATGTGGGCGAAGGGCAGATCACCTCGATGCCCAAGGCCGTTGCGCTGCAACCGGGCGAGGTCGTGGTGTTTTCGTGGATCGAGTGGCCGGACAAGTCGAGCCGCGATGCCTGCTGGGCGTCGATGGGCACGGACCCGGATTGGGCGGCCATGGGAGACATGAAGGACGCGCCTTTCGACGGGTCCCGCATGATCTATGGCGGCTTCGTTCCGATCCTGACCCTGCCTTGACTCAAGAGGCTGGCCTGACGCCGGGCAGACCCGACGGCACGCGCCCGGGACGCGATCAGGACGCCGGTTTCAGCGACGCCAGATAGGCGGCCACATTTTCCGGCGCCTTCAGCTTTTGCGCGGCCATCGACGATTTCGCGGCCTTGCCCAGTTTTTCGCCGACAAACCCCTTGGGGTCGCCGACATAGACCGCAAGATCGGCTTCGGTCCAGACAAACCCAGTCTCGCCGAGTGCCTTGGTGTCGGCCCCGTATTTGAACCCTTCGACCGTGCCGGCCACCCGGCCGATCACGCCATACAGGTTCGGGCCGACCTTGCCGCCCTTGACGATTTCGGTGCCATCATCGGCCACGATCATGTGGCAGGCCTTGCATTTGGCGAAATCCTTTTCGCCCGCGGCGATATCGGCGGCGAAGGCGGGACCGGCCAGCAGCAGCATGGCGGCAGAGGTGAACATTCTTGTCATGGCGGATCCTTTTCGGGCAACTCAGTTTTCCGATGTGGATACACGGGACGCCCGTGATTCTGCCACAGCTTCGCCAAAGGCAGGTGCGAAAGTTCGTCGCAGGGCGGCGTCCAGATCCGCCATCGTCACCGGCAGCCCCAGATCGACCAGACTGGTGACACCATGCCCGGTGATGCCACAGGGCACGATGCCGGAAAAATGCGACAGGTCCGGTTCGACGTTGATCGAAAGGCCATGAAAGCTGACCCATTTGCGCAAGCGGATGCCGATGGCGGCGATCTTGTCCTCGCGCGGGGTGCCGTCGGGCAAGGCCGGTTTGTCGGGCCGCGCGACCCAGACACCGACGCGGCCCGGGCGCACCTCGCCTTTCAGGTTGAATTCGCCAAGGGTGGCGATCACCCACTGTTCCAGTGCCATGACGAACCGGCGGATATCGCGGCCGCGCGCCTCCATATCCAGCATCACATAGACCACGCGCTGGCCGGGCCCATGATAGGTGTATTGCCCGCCCCGTCGGCTGGCAAAGACCGGAAATCGGTCGGGCGCGATCAGGTCGGCGTCGCGCGCCGAGGTGCCGGCGGTGTAAAGCGGCGGATGTTCGACCAGCCAGATGCATTCGCGGGCGGTGCCGGCCCGGATCGCTTCGGCGCGTGCCTCCATGAAGGCCACGGCGTCCGGATAAGGGGTCAGACCGTCGCGGGTGATCCATTCGACTGTATCCGGCTGGTCCATCCCTGCGACTTGGCCCCCATTTTCCAAACGTGAAAGTTTCCAAACGTGAAAGGCATGCCGTCAGTGCGGCGCGCCTTCGATCATCGCAACGCGGGTCGCGTGGCGACCGCCTTCGAATGCGGCGGTCAGAAACGCATCGACGATATCCAGCGCCAGACCAACGCCCACCACACGCGCCCCAAGCGCCAGCATGTTGGCATCATTGTGCGCGCGGATCATCCGGGCGGAAAACGGGTCGGAACACACGCCACAGCGGATGCCCGCAACCTTGTTGGCAGCCATCATGATGCCCTGACCCGTGCCGCACAGGATGATGCCCAGATCGCAATCCCCCGACGCAACCCGCTGCGCGGCGGCTTGGCCATGCAACGGATAATGGGTGCTTTCGTCGGTGACCGGTCCGATATCGACAACCTGCACCCCTTGGGCCGCGATATGGGCTGCGATGGCCTGACGCAGGGCGATGGCGGAATGATCGCTGGACAGGACGATGCGTCTGGGGGTGGTCATGGCGGCTCCGGTCGCAGGGTTTGTGCCCATGTGAAGCACCGCAGGGGCGCGATGCCAAGGCCTTTCACCGCGGATGGGCGGTTCCGCCACACCCGGGCGCGGGCAACGGCGCCCGTCCGGCGCCGCCGGGACATCACGCCGGACCCTCTTGGCGGGCCATCCAGCCACGATTTTTGGGATTGGCTTTCAGTGGGGCATTCGCTAATCACGCAGCACCATTCGTGCGGTCGTGGCGGAATGGTAGACGCGCAGCGTTGAGGTCGCTGTTCCTTAACCGGAGTGAAAGTTCGAGTCTTTTCGACCGCACCACTTTACGAACCAAACATCTGATACCGCACGAGAAATATGGTGGGCTGTTGTGCAGCCCACCACTCGGCGCAGTTCATGTGTCAAGAGCGACCTGACAAGACCTTCGACATCCGGTCTGCGCCAGACCGTCTTTCCTTCCCACTAGTGTTCTGAGTCAGACGGTTGCTACCGATTTCCCCTGATTTCGTCGAGGGCATCAAGCGCACGGCGTTCGCGGGCGATGATGTCATCGGCTGTCTTGCTCCAGACAAAGGGCTTCGGCTTTGCGTTGTGCAGCAG
>JBGSJU010000512.1:0-2910 GCA_041741655.1 Rhodobacterales bacterium | reverse complement strand
CCCGTGCCGCCCAGATCCCCGCCAGCTTCGCCGGCACCTCGGCCGGCAAGCTGCGCCCGTCCAGCCCCAACAGGTCGGGGAACTGGCTGGTGGCGATGATCACCGCGATGCCGATGGTAAAGCCGTTGATCACCGCCTCGGGGATGAACCGCACCAGCGCCCCCGCCCGCGTCACCCCCGCGATCACCAGCAGCACCCCCGCCATCAGCGTGGCAATCACCAGCCCGTCGAACCCATGCGCGGCAATCACGCCATGCACCACGACGATGAACGCCCCCGTGGGCCCGCCGATCTGAACCTGACTGCCGCCAAGGGCCGAAATCAGGAACCCCGCCACGATGGCCGTGACCAGTCCGGCGGCGGGGTCCGCGCCCGACGCAATCGCTATCGCGAGGCTCAGCGGCAAGGCCACCATCGCCACGGTGATCCCCGCCAGCAGATCGGCCCGGAACGTTGCCAAGGAATAGCCGCGCATCGCGGTGACAAGGGCTGGGGTCATGATGGGTCTCCTCGCCGCCACCCTTTGCCTTTGCGCGCGGGTTTTCAAGTGCGCCGCGCCCCCGGCTTCTCTGGTTCCCAAATACCCCCGCCGGAGGCACCCCGAGGCGGAGGCGAAGACGACAACGAGACAAAAAAGCGCGGCGAAGCCGCTCCGCATGACAACAGCATGGCATCCGCATGAAAAAACCCCGCCCCTGTGACCGGGCGGGGCAGTCGAGGTGGACGGTCGGATTGCGGTCCTTCCGTCCGGCGGTAACCCTTGAAAAGCGGAAAATCAGATGTCCAGTTCGGCGCGCAACTGCTGGCGCAGCACGTCGATGGGCACGTTCTGCCCCTCGCGGCGATAGCACCAGTAGGTCCAGCCATTGCAGGATGGCGCACCTTCCAGCGCGGCCCCCACCTGATGGATCGACCCGTTGACGCCATCGGCCACCAGCGACCCATCGGCGCGCACCTTGGCGGCCTTCCCGGAAATCGAGGTCAGCATCTCACCCGGCCGCAGCATGCCGCGTTCGATCAGCTGGCCGAAGGGGATGCGCGGCTCGGCGCGTTTGCTGCCGGTGGTCTGCAACGCGCTGGCGTCGAACCGGCGCACCTGCGCGATGCGGGCCTCGGCCACCTCACGATACGCCGTTTCGCGTTCGATGCCGATCCAGTCGCGGCCCAGCATCTTGGCCACTGCTCCGGTGGTGCCGGTGCCAAAGAACGGGTCCAGCACCACATCGCCCGGATTGGTCGATCCGACCAGCACGCGGTGCAGCAACCCTTCGGGTTTCTGGGTCGGATGCGCCTTGTCGCCCGCCGCGTCCTTGATCCGTTCATGTCCGGTGCAGATCGGCAGCACCCAGTCGCTGCGCATCTGAAGGCCGTCGTTCAGCGCCTTGAGGGCTTCGTAGTTGAAGGTGTATTTCGCACCTTCGGATTTCGACGCCCAGATCATCGTCTCATGCGCATTGGTGAACCGCTTGCCGCGAAAGTTGGGCATCGGGTTCGACTTGCGCCAAACCACATCGTTCAGGATCCAGTAGCCGGCGTCCTGCATGGCGGTGCCGACGCGAAAGATGTTGTGATAGCTGCCGATCACCCAGATCGCGCCATGCGGTTTCAACAGCCGCCGCGCGGCGGCCAGCCATGCGCGGGTGAACCGGTCGTAGATTTCGAAACTGGCGAACTGGTCCCAGTGATCGTCCACCGCATCGACAAGGCTGTTGTCGGGGCGGTGCAGATCGCCCTTCAGTTGCAGGTTATAAGGTGGATCGGCAAAGATCAGGTCCACCGACGCCTCGGGCAGGGCGCGCATCACCTCGATGCAGTCGCCGGCAAGGATCGTGTTCAACGGCAGCGCGGTGGCGCCGGGTATCTTGGTCGTCTTGGTCATGTCTTGCCTCTGTCCCCGGCGCCTCTGTCGGGTGCCTGTTGGTTGCCCAGAAGATCGGCCAAAGCTGATTCGCGGTCAAATTCTTTATTGAATCAAGGGGTTAAAGATTTTTCGTGACACAAGATGTTGTGGATCGGTTTGAACGAACGTCTATGATGCGGGGTGATCCCAATATCTAGAATCGCCTGTTTGTGGGCCTTGGTCGGATAGCCCATGTTTTTGTCCCAGCCATAGCCGGGGAACTGTTGCGCCAAATCCATCATCAGGGCGTCGCGCCTTGTTTTGGCCACAATTGACGCCGCCGCGATGGACAGCGACCGCGCATCGCCCCTGATGATCGCGCGTCCGGGGCAGGTCAGATCACGTGGCAAAAGGTTGCCGTCGATCAAGGCGATATCGGGCGGCGCGGACAGGCCGGCGATGGCGCGCACCATCGCAAGATGGCTGGCGCGCAGGATGTTCAGGGTGTCGATCTCGTCGACGCTGGCCATGCCGATGGCCACGTCGGCAACCCCGCAGATGGCGCACGCCAGCACATCGCGCCGGTTCGCGCGCAACAGCTTTGAATCGTTCAGGCCGTTGGGGATGCACGCGGGGTCCAGCACCACGGCACAGGCCATGACCGGCCCGGCCAGCGGCCCGCGGCCCACCTCGTCCACGCCCGCGATGCGGACATAACCTTGGGCCAGCAGGTCGGTTTCATGCAAGAAATCGGGGAGCATGCCTTCGGATGCCCAAGGTGCGCGGGCTTTGCAATGCAAAAAGGGCCGGAGTTTCCCCCGGCCCGCTTCACTCGTACCAAACAAACGTCGTGCAGACCGCCTTAGCGGCGTGCGGTCCGATAGCCATAATCCGCCAGACAGCGGGCATCGAACACGTCGCGACGGTCCCGGCCCTGTCCGATCACCGACAACTGGCAGGCATCGGGCAGGCGCGACACCTGCACGCGGTTGCGTTCAAGGCACCCGGCGGCATAGACGTTGCGGCTGCCCCGGCGGTCCGCGACGCTGCGCAGGCAATCCGCGGGCAGG
>JBGSJU010000511.1:0-3635 GCA_041741655.1 Rhodobacterales bacterium | reverse complement strand
GCACCACCCGTGCCGCGATGGCGCGCCCGCCTTCGACCAGATCAACTCGCCGTTCCAGCGGCACCCACAGCGTGAACCCCGCGCCCGCGTCGGCAGGAAACTCGCCCAGCACCACCGCCGCCAGCGCATCCGACGCCGCATCCATGTCCGTCTCGGGCAACAGCTGCGCAAGATCGCGCCCGATCAGTCCGGTATCCACCTGCCCCGCCGCAAAGCCCGGATGCCGTGCCAGCCGCGCAAGGAACCCAAGGTTGGTCACGGTGCCTGCAACTTCAGTGGCCTCCAGCCCGGCGGCCAACCGCGCCAACGCGATATCCCGGGTCGGGCCATGCACGATCACCTTTGCGATCATCGGGTCATACCACGGGCTGATCGCGTCGCCCGACCGCACGCCGGTATCCGCCCGCACGCCTGCCGGAAAGGCCAGATGCGCCAGCCGACCTGTTGCGGGCAGGAACCCGGCCGCGACATCTTCGGCATAAAGCCGCGCCTCGAAGGCGTGTCCGGTGATCGCCAGATCCTCTTGCCGCATGGGCAAGGCTTCGCCCGCTGCCACCCGCAACTGCCATTCCACCAGATCGACGCCGGTGATGGCTTCCGTTACCGGATGTTCCACCTGCAACCGCGTGTTCATCTCCATGAACCAGAACCCATCGACGCGCAAAGGCCCTGACCCATCGACGATGAATTCGACCGTCCCCGCTCCCTTGTAACCGATGGCTTCCGCCGCCCGCACCGCCGCCTGCCCCATCGCGGCGCGCACCGCGGCGGTCATGCCGGGCGCGGGCGCCTCCTCGATCACCTTCTGATGGCGACGTTGCAGAGAACAGTCGCGTTCGAACAGATGCAGCGCGCGGGTCCCATCGCCGAATACCTGCACCTCGATATGACGCGGGGCGGTGATGTATTTCTCGATCAGTACGCCCGGATTGCCAAAGGCGGTGCGCGCCTCGCCCTGTGCACTTTCCACTGCGGCGGCGAAATCGGCAGGGCGTTCGACCAGCCGCATCCCCTTGCCACCACCGCCGGCCACTGCCTTGATCAGCACCGGATAGCCGATCATCTCGGCCATCCCCGCCAGATGCGCGCCGTCCTGATCCGCGCCGTGATAGCCGGGCACCACAGGGACGCCGGCCTGTTCCATCAGCGCCTTCGCCGCGTCCTTCAAGCCCATGGCGCGAATGGCGGATTCGGACGGCCCGATGAACACCAGCCCCGCCTGCACCACCGCTGCCACGAAATCCGGGTTCTCCGAGAGGAACCCATAGCCGGGGTGAATGGCCTCGGCCCCGGTGTCCAGCGCTGCCTGAATGATCCGGTCGCCGCGCAGGTAACTGTCCGCCGGACGCGCGCCGCCGATGTTCACCGCCACATCCGCAGCCGCGACATGCGCCGCAGCCGCATCCACATCGGAATGTACCGCCACCACCAGGCACCCCATCGCTCGCGCCGTGCGCGCGATCCGGCAGGCGATCTCGCCCCGGTTCGCGATCAGGATCGTGTGGAACATGGCTCGTCCTTTCTGCGTGGCGCATATGGCGCGGATCGGATGCGAGGGGCCAGCCCCTCGCGCTCCCCGGGATATTTTGGAACCGGAGAACAGGGGACGCGCTCCGGGCTTCTCTGGTTTGCAAATATCCCGGGGGTGAATGGGCCAGAGGCCCAGAGGGGGCAGCGCCCCCTGCTGTCCGCCCCGTCAACCCGCGGCATAGTCCACCACCACGCGAAACCGTTCACACATGATCTTCATGTCTGCCGACCAGCCACCGGTGCGTTCGAAATACCGCCGGTATTCGGCCTGCCAATGCGCCAGATCGCGGAATTCGCCCTGAGCGGCGACGAATTCCGCGTCCATTTCGGACCAGCGGCGGGTTTCCACCGTGACCGTCTCGATCATCAGCGCCGGGTTGCCATCCCAGTCCAGCGCCACATCGCGCCGGCCGACCTCGGGCCAGGCATCGCCGCCCGAGCCATCACTGGGCCCGTGATGCCTTGCCGCCTCGCAGGTGGCGGTTTTCTTGCCGGCCCGCACCAACGCCAAGATTTCGTCGCACAAGGCCCGGCTGTCGCCGAAGCGGAACGTTTCGGCCTCGGGGTTGCCGTCGATGATCTGCTGAAGGGTTTGCATCATCGGTCTCACATCCGGAACACGCCAAAGCGTGTCTCCGGGATCGGGGCGTTCAGGCTGGCGGCCAGCGACAGGCCCAGCACCGTCCGGGTCTTGCGCGGGTCGATCACGCCATCGTCCCATAGCCGGGCCGAGGCATACAAGGGATGCGATTGTTCGGCGAACATCGCCACGGTGGGCGCCTTGAACGCCGCCTCGTCTTCCGCCGACCACGTGCCGCCCGCGCGTTCGATGCCGTCGCGCTTCACTGTCGCCAGCACGCCTGCCGCCTGTTCGCCGCCCATCACCGAGATACGCGAGTTGGGCCAGGTCCACAGGAAGCGGGGTGAGTAAGCCCGCCCCGCCATGCCATAATTGCCTGCGCCGAACGACCCGCCGACCAGCATGGTGATCTTCGGCACCGCCGTGCAGGCCACCGCCGTCACCATCTTTGCGCCATGCCGCGCGATGCCTTCGTTTTCGTATTTGCGGCCCACCATGAAGCCGGTGATGTTTTGCAGAAACACCAAGGGGATTTTCCGCTGCGAACACAGCTCGACAAAATGCGCGCCTTTCACCGCCGCCTCGGAAAACAGGACGCCATTGTTGGCCACGATCCCCACGGGGATGCCCATGACATGGGCAAACCCGGTCACCAGCGTTTCGCCAAAGCGCGGTTTGAACTCGTCGAAGCGCGATCCGTCCACCACCCGCGCGATCACCTCGCGGATGTCATAGGGCGTGCGCAGGTCGGCCGGCACCACACCCAGGATCTCGTCGGGGTCATAGGCGGGCGGGTCGTTGTCGTGTAGGGTGGGTTTGTAACCCACCGTCACGCCTGACAAACTCGCCACCGCCTGCCGCGCCAAGGCCAGCGCATGCGCGTCATCCTCGGCCAGGTAATCCGCCACGCCGGACAGGCGGGTATGCACATCGCCGCCGCCCAGGTCTTCGGCGCTGACCACCTCGCCGGTCGCGGCCTTGACCAAGGGCGGTCCGGCCAGAAAGATCGTGCCCTGATCCCGCACGATGATCGTCACATCCGACATGGCGGGCACATAGGCGCCGCCCGCGGTGCAAGACCCCATCACAACCGCGATCTGCGGGATACCACGCGCGGACATGTTGGCCTGATTGTAGAAGATGCGCCCGAAATGGTCGCGGTCGGGGAACACCTCGTCCTGATTGGGCAGGTTCGCGCCGCCTGAATCCACCAGATAGACGCAGGGCAGGCTATTCTCGGCGGCGATCTCCTGCGCGCGCAAGTGTTTCTTCACCGACATCGGGTAATAGGTGCCGCCCTTCACGGTCGCATCGTTGCACAGCACCATCACGTCGCGGCCGTGAATACGGCCCACGCCCGCAATGATGCCAGCCCCGGGCGCATCACCGCCATAAAGCCCATGCGCGGCCAGCGCGCCCACCTCCAGAAACGGCGAGCCGGGGTCCAACAGGTTCGCGACCCGGTCGCGTGGCAGCATCTTGCCGCGCGCTCGGTCTGCTCGGACTTGAACTTATCCAGTTCCGA
>JBGSJU010000510.1:0-10526 GCA_041741655.1 Rhodobacterales bacterium | reverse complement strand
GCGCGTCCGGGGTCCGAACCCACGCCGCAGCGCAAGAAGGAACGCGAAGCCGAGGATCGCGGTGGCCGTGCCAAGGCGCGCACCGAGGAAGAAACGCGCCGCGCCGGCAAGTTGACCCTGACGCAGGTCACGGGTGGCGGCGACGGTGAAGGTGGGCGTCAGCGGTCGATGGCCGCGATGAAGCGCAAACAGGAACGCATGCGCCAGAAGGCCATGGGCGGCCTTGAAATTCGCGAAAAGGTCGTGCGCGACGTGCAGGTGCCCGAGGCGATCCTTGTGTCGGAACTGGCGAACCGGATGGCGGAACGGTCCGCCGACGTGGTCAAGGCGCTGATGCGCATGGGTCTGATGGTGACCGCGAACCAGTCGATCGACGCTGATACCGCCGAATTGATCGTCGAGGAATTTGGCCACAAGGTGCTGCGCGTCTCGGATTCCGACGTGGAAGACGTGATCGCCAGCATCGACGACGATGCCGCGTCGCTGAAGCCGCGCCCGCCGGTCGTGACCATCATGGGCCACGTTGACCATGGCAAGACATCCCTGCTCGACGCCATTCGCCACGCCAACGTGGTGTCGGGCGAAGCCGGTGGGATCACGCAGCATATCGGCGCCTATCAGGTGACAACCGATTCCGGCGCGAAACTGACCTTCCTCGATACCCCCGGCCACGCCGCGTTCACGTCGATGCGGGCGCGGGGCGCGCAAGTGACCGATATCGTGGTCCTGGTGGTAGCCGCCGATGATGCCGTGATGCCGCAGACCATCGAGGCGATTGCCCATGCGAAAGCGGCCAAGGTGCCGATGATCGTGGCGATCAACAAGGTCGATAAATACGAGGCCGATCCGCAAAAGGTGCGGACCGAACTGTTGCAGCACGAGGTGGTCGTCGAACAGATGTCCGGCGATGTGCAGGATGTCGAAGTGTCGGCCAAGACCGGACAGGGTCTGGACAACCTGCTGGAAGCCATCGCGCTGCAGGCGGAAATCCTTGAACTGCGCGCCAACCCCGACCGTTTCGCCGAAGGCGCGGTGATCGAGGCCAAGCTGGACACCGGGCGCGGCCCGGTGGCGACAGTGCTGGTGCAAAAGGGCACGCTGCGGCAGGGCGATATCTTTGTCGTGGGCGAACAGTGGGGCAAGGTCCGCGCGTTGATCGACGACAAGGGCGACCGGGTGAAAGAGGCCGGTCCTTCGGTGCCCGTCGAGGTTCTGGGCCTGAACGGCACACCCGAAGCGGGCGATGTGCTGAACGTGGTGGCGACCGAAGCGCAGGCGCGCGAGATCGCCGAATACCGCGAGAAAGCCGCCAAGGACAAACGCGCGGCCGTCGGCGCCGCGACGACGCTGGATCAGTTGTTGGCCAAGGCCAAAGCGGATCAAAGCGTCAAGGAACTGCCCATCGTGGTCAAGGCTGACGTGCAGGGGTCTGCCGAAGCCATCGTGCAGGCCTTGGAAAAGGTCGGCAACGCCGAGGTGCGGGTGCGCGTGCTGCATTCCGGCGTCGGTGCGATCACCGAATCGGATATCGGTCTGGCCGAAGCCTCGGGTGCGCCGGTCATCGGGTTCAACGTGCGCGCCAACGCGCCCGCCCGGTCCAGTGCCAACCAGAAGGGCGTGGAAATCCGCTATTATTCGGTGATCTACGATCTGGTCGATGACGTGAAGAAGGCCGCATCGGGCCTGCTGTCCGCCGAGATCAAGGAAAAGTTCATCGGCTATGCCGAGATCCGCGAAGTGTTCAAGGTGTCGGGCATCGGCAAGGTCGCCGGCTGTCTGGTGACCGAAGGCGTGGCGCGTCGGTCGGCGGGTGTGCGCCTGCTGCGCGACAACGTCGTGGTGCACGAGGGCACGCTCAAGACGCTGAAACGGTTCAAGGACGAGGTCAAGGATGTGACATCGGGTCAGGAATGCGGCATGGCGTTCGACAATTACGAAGACATCCGCGTCGGTGACATCATCGAGATCTTTGAGCGCGAATCAGTCGAACGGTCGTTGGCCTGAGCCATCGGTCATCAGCGGGACGAAACAAAAAAGGGCAGACGCGGTCTGCCCTTTTTTCGTATGGCCGAAACGCCGCCTTCAGGAAACGTTCGGCGAAACCGGGTACCCGGCAAATTCACGGCTGTCCGCGCGTATCACGATGCGCCCATCAGTCAATGTTCGGACAAAAACGCCCTGCACCGATACGCATGTCCCCAACTCGATCGTTCTGATCACGGCACCCTCCCCAGACTGCACTTCTGACGACAGATTAACCTGAATTTCGAAACAAGATATGGTTAATTTCGTTACAGCATGAACATAATTTAGACACATTATTAAATTCGTCGCGAAATCTGCCTAGATCCAGTCACGCAGCATTGGAATCAGCGGCAAGTCCGCCGGCGGCATCGGGTAATCGGTCAGCGCAGCGGCCCGCACCCAGGCCAGACGCTGGCCTTCGCGGGGCTGAGGGATGCCGTTCCAGCGGCGGCAGGCGAACAGCGGCATCACCAGATGGAAATCCGGATAGGCATGGCTGGCAAAGGTCAGCGGCGCCAGACAGGAAGCGTGGGTATCGATGCCCAGTTCTTCCTGCAATTCGCGGATCAGCGCGGTTTCCGGGGTTTCGCCCGGTTCAACCTTGCCACCCGGAAACTCCCACAGGCCCGCCATGGTCTTGCCGGGTGGGCGTTGTGCCAGCAATACCCGCCCATCGGTGTCGATCAGTGCGACGGCAGCGACCAGCATCACACGGACCGGTTGCGGGGTATCCCCCATGCTACGACCGGTAATCCGCGTTGATCGCGATGTAGCCATGCGTCAGGTCGCAGGTCCAGACCGTGGCCTGTCCTGATCCCAGCCCCAGATCGGCGCGGATCGTCAGATATTCGCCCTTCATGTAATCGACGCCATCCTGTTCGCGGTAGGCCGGATTGCGCCAGCCCTGATCGGCTACAAGGATATCGCCAAACCAGATCGACAGCCGATCGCGGTCCGCCGCGGCGCCCGATTTGCCGATGGCCATGACGACGCGGCCCCAGTTCGGATCCTCGCCCGCGATGGCGGTCTTGATCAGCGGCGAATTGGCGATGGACAGGGCGTGCATCTTGGCATCCGCGTCGCTGGCTGCGCCCGTCACCTGCACGGTGATGAACTTGGATGCGCCTTCGCCGTCGCGCACCACCTGCTGTGCAAGGTCCAGCATCACGCCGTGCAGCGCGTCGCGGAAGGCGGGTTCGGCGTCAACACGCACGCCGCTGGCGCCGGTCGCGGCCAGCAGCAGGGTATCGGAGGTCGAGGTGTCGCTGTCCACCGTGATGCAGTTGAAGGTTACATTGGTCAGGTCCGACAGCATGCCCTGCAGCGCGGCGCGGTCGGCGGCGGCATCGGTGAAGATATAGACCAGCATCGTCGCCATGTCGGGCGCGATCATGCCCGATCCCTTGGCAATGCCAGCGATTTGCACGGGTTTACCGCCGATCATCACGGTGGCGGCCGCACCTTTGGGGAAGGTGTCGGTGGTCATGATGGCGCGGGCGGCCTCTGCGATGCCATCCGCGGCCTGTGTGTCGCGCAGCGTGTCGATGGCGGCAATAACCCGGTCATGCGGCAAGGGTTCGCCGATCACCCCGGTGGATGATGTGAAAACCCGGGCCTGCGGCAAACCGGTGGCGGCAGCGACGGCGGCGGTGATGCGCGCGACGCTTTCGACCCCATTGCGGCCCGTAAAGGCATTGGAGTTGCCCGAATTCACCAGAATCGCGGCGCCGGCGTCGCTGTCCGCTGCGATTTTCGCCTGACAGTCCAGCACCGGAGCTGACCGCGTGGCGGACCGGGTGAACACCCCGGCCATCGTGGTGCCGGGGGCCAGCAGCGCCAGCATGACGTCGGTGCGGCCCGCGTATTTTACCCCGGCCTGCGCGGCGGCAAAGGTGACGCCACCGATCACCGGCAGGGCGGGAAAGGCGGCCGGCGCCAGCGGCGAAACAGCGGTGATCTTGCCCATGTTACTGGCCCAACAGGTCAAAGTTCGACAACAGCGCCGGGTCCAGCGCCTCGCCGGGTTTTTCGATGGTGACACCCTTGGCCAATTCGGCGATGCGGGCTTCGAGCGCGGTGCGTTGCAGGGTCTGTTCGATTTCGGCCCGCACGGCTTCCAGCGGGGGAACGGCGGTCAGCCGGGTATCCAGCAGCTTGATCACATGCCAACCGAACTGGGTTTCTACCGGCGCGCTGACCGCGCCTTTTTCCAACGCGGCAACGGCGGCCTGGAACGGTTCCACCATCATGCCTTCGCCAAACCAGCCTAGATCGCCGCCATTGGCCGCCGACGGGCCATCCGACGATTTCTGCGCCAGCGTGGCGAATTCGCCGCCAGCGGCCAGTTCGGCAATGATCGCCTCGGCCTCTTCGCGGGTTTTGACCAGAATATGCGCGGCGTTCCATTCCTTGCCGGGTGCGGCTTTGGCATAGGTTTCATCATAGGCCGTCGCGATGGCCGCTTCGGTCACCGCGCCGACCATGACATCATCCAGCGCCTCGGCGGCGCGCATGCCGCGGCGTTCGTTTTCGACCGACAGTTTCACGCGCAGGCTGTCATCACCGACGGAACCGGCCAGCAGGGTCTGCTGGATCACCTGTTCCAGCAGGCCGGGAAACAGCACCTCGTCGGGCAGTTGCTGGTATTGCTGCGGCAGGCTTTGCCGCGCCGTGATCAGATGACCCAGCGTGATGTCCGTGGTGCCGACGCGGGCGACCACGGTTTCCGCGGTAACATCCGCGGCAAGGGCCGGAACGGTCTGGACCGACAGGGCAAGTGCAAAGGCAAGCGCAGCGCCTGCCAGGAACGTGAAGCGTTTCGTCATGACCGTGATCCTCTTGCGGCGGCGATTCCAGCCCCCGGCGTTGACACTCTGCGAGCCGCCGCATACATCGAAACTGGCTTTTCAGCGGCCCGTTGCGGCCCGTTTTATGCGGACCACCCGCAAGGGGCAAGCAGATGGCTTGCACGATGCTGTCAACGACGATCGGATAAAACATGCTGGGTTTCGGAACGCTCGCCCGTAAGGTCTTTGGCACGCCCAACGACCGCAAGATCAAGGCGGTGCGCCCGTTGATCGCCAAGATCAACGCGTTGGAACCCGAATTCGTCGCGCTGTCCGATCAGGGCCTGATCGAGCGCACCGAGGCGCTGAAGGCGCGCGCGCAGGCCGGCGAAAGTCTGGATGTGCTGCTGCCCGAGGCATTCGCGAATTGCCGCGAGGCCGCCAAGCGCGCGCTGGGCCTGCGCGCCTTTGATGTGCAGTTGAAGGGCGGGATTTTCCTGCATCAGGGCAATATCGCCGAAATGAAGACCGGCGAAGGCACGACGCTGGTCGCGACGTTCCCTGCCTATCTGAACGCGCTAGCGGGCAAGGGCGTGCATGTTGTCACCGTCAACGATTACCTCGTGCGCCGCGATGCGGCCTGGATGGGACAGGTGTTCGCCGCGCTGGGCATGACCACCGGCGCCGTCTACCCGCGCCAGCCCGATGCGGAAAAGCGCGCCGCCTATGCCTGTGACATCACCTATGCGACAAATAACGAACTGGGGTTCGACTATCTGCGCGACAACATGAAGATGGACCTGCGCGAGATGTATCAGCGCGGGCATAATTTCGCGATCGTCGATGAGGTGGACAGCATCCTTGTGGACGAGGCACGCACGCCGCTGATCATTTCGGGTGCGTCGCAGGACCGGTCGCAACTGTATATCGAGATTGATCGGGTGATCCCGCAGGTCACCGAGGAACATTTCAAGCTGGACGAAAAAACCCGCAACGTGACCTATACCGAAGCGGGCAACGAATTTCTGGAACAGACGCTGCGTGCGCGCGCGTTACTGCCGGAAGGGCAGAACCTGTATGATCCGGAAAGCACCACGTTGGTGCATCACATCAATCAGGCGCTGCGCGCGCACAAGCTGTTCACGCGGGACAAGGAATATATCGTCCGCGATGGCGAGGTGATCCTGATCGACGAATTCACTGGCCGGATGATGCAGGGCCGCCGGTTGTCCGACGGGTTGCATCAGGCGATCGAGGCCAAGGAGGGTTGCACCATCCAGCCCGAAAACGTCACGCTGGCGCAGGTGACGTTCCAGAATTACTTCCGCCTTTATGACAAGCTGGCGGGCATGACCGGCACGGCCGTGACAGAAGCCGACGAATTCATGGAAATCTACAAGCTGGGCGTCGTCGAGGTGCCGACGAACCGGCCCATCGCGCGCAAGGATGACGATGACGCGGTCTATCGCACCGCACGGGAAAAATACGCCGCCATCGTCGAGACGATCAAGGAGGCGAACGCCAAGGGCCAGCCGGTTCTGGTGGGCACCACGTCGATCGAGAAATCCGAATCGCTGTCGGCGCTGCTGACCGCCGCCGGGCTGACGCATAACGTGCTGAATGCGCGGATGCATGAACAGGAAGCGCAGATCATTGCCGATGCCGGCAAGCTGGGCGCGGTGACGATTGCCACCAACATGGCCGGGCGCGGCACTGACATCAAGCTGGGTGGCAACGTCGAATTCAAGGTGATGGAGGCGATTGCCGCCGACCCGACCGGCGATCATGTCGCAATCCGCGCCCGCATCGAGGCCGAACACAAGGCAGACGAAGAAGCGGTGAAGGCCGCGGGCGGGCTGTTCGTGCTGGCGACCGAACGGCACGAAAGCCGCCGCATCGACAACCAGTTGCGCGGACGGTCGGGGCGGCAGGGCGACCCGGGGCGGTCATCGTTCTATCTGTCGCTGGAAGACGACCTGATGCGCATCTTCGGGTCGGATCGGCTGGATTCGATCCTCTCCAAGCTGGGCATGAAGGAAGGCGAGGCGATCATTCACCCGTGGGTGAACAAATCGCTGGAACGCGCGCAGGCCAAGGTCGAGGGGCGCAATTTCGACATCCGCAAGCAATTGCTGAAATTCGACGACGTGATGAACGACCAGCGCAAGGTGATCTTTGGCCAGCGCCGCGAAATCATGGAAAGCCAGGATCTGTCGGAAATCGTCACCGACATGCGCGAACAGGTGATCGACGATCTGGTGGATCGGTTCATGCCACCGAAATCCTACGCGGATCAGTGGGACATCGAGGGGCTTTATGCCGCCGTGATCGAAAAGCTGGGCATCGACGCGCCGATCATCGCCTGGGCCGCCGAAGAAGGTGTCGATCAGGATGCGATGGCCGAACGGCTGGGCACGCTGGCCACCGAACGCGCCGCCGAAAAGGCCGCAGCCTTTGGGCCGGACAACATGCGGATGATCGAAAAGCAGTTGCTGCTGGAATCCATCGACAGCAAATGGCGCGAACATCTGCTGACGCTGGAACATCTGCGGTCGGTGATCGGGTTCCGCGGCTATGCGCAGCGCGACCCGCTGAACGAATACAAGTCCGAGGCGTTCCAATTGTTTCAGGGCCTGCTGGACAGTCTGCGCGCCGATGTGACCGAAAAAATGGGCCGGGTGCGGCCGCTGACCGAAGACGAACAGCGCGCCATGCTGGAACAATATGCGGCCCAGCAGGCGCGGGCGATGCCGCAACCGGCCATTGTCAGCGATGCGGCGGCGGCCGAAGCTGTCGCTGCGGAACCGGCGGAACAGAACACCGCGGCGCGCGCCGGGTTTGATGCCGCCGACCCCGCAACATGGGGCAATCCGGGTCGAAATGCGGCCTGTCCCTGCGGGTCGGGCCAGAAATTCAAACATTGCCACGGCAAGATTGCCTAGTCGCGGATCAAACCCGGCCGGACCGGGGCTGGCGCGCCTGCCATGATGTTCCCACGACCCGGTCACAGCATCGCCTGATTTACTGCCCATCTTTGGACGGATCGCTTCGGTCAAGGAGGGCGTGATGATTCCCATGAGCAAATACGCCCTGATGGTTGGCACCGTCGCGGCTGCGATCGGGATCGGGTTTTTCATGCAGAATTCGCCGACCGCGCAGGCGCGCTATGGCAACCCGGTTCAGGTTGCCAGCCTTTCCCCTGACCTGACCGGCACAACCCTGACCGACATTGCCACCGACGTTTCCTTGGTCAGTGATGCGATCGCTGACCCCGAAGAAGATGGGCAGAACCCCGGCGCGGCCCGGTCGGTGCCCGGTCCTCGGCCTGATGTGGAACAGATGGCCGACCCGTTGCCTGCTGCACCCGACGCGACACAGGCGCACCCGCAACATCCGCCTGCGGATGATCGAGCCGGCCCCGCCGGCCGTGGAGAAGTAGCAGGCACACTCTGCTTCTTCGCCCCGAAGGGGGCAGCCGTTCACCCAGCCCAGGGCAACGCCCTGGGCTGGATGAACGGCTGGGCCTTCGGCCCGACAGCGCGCGAGCCAGAACGGATCGTGGTGCGTTTCACGCACCCTACGAAGTCGCTTACTTCTCCGCCAGCGCCTCGCCGCCGGCGATCTTGAAGACGAACGCGTTCCGGCAGGGGGCAGCGTCGGGGGCGAGGTCGGGCGTGGTGATGGTGAGGGTCGTGCCCTCGACCTTGCACTTCAACTCGCCCGGCACGCCGAGCATGGTCACCTTGGCGCCGGCCGGCACTTTCACGTCGCGGAGCACCAGTTCGCGGCCCGGCCAGCCGGGCACGATGGCGTAGAGCACGTCGGGCTTCTTCGTGAAGAACGCCTGCTTGACGGCCATCTCGCCCTTGGGCTTCTGGCCAATCTGCTCCATCAGGTTGTACTTCACCATGAACTCGCCGAACTGCTGCCCGGGCCGCTTGCCTTCGCTCCACTGGCACGGGCGGCCGGCCATGCGCGTGCCGTAGATGGCCTCGCCGTTGATTTTGAGCCAATCGCCCATCTCGAGCAGCCGCTGCTCCATGATGACGGGGATCGTGCCGTCGCCGTCGGGGCCGATATCCAAAAGCAGGTTGCCGCCGCGGCTGACCAGGTCGCACAGCACCATGATAAACTCGCGGGCCGTCTTGTAGTCGTCGATCCGTTCGGCGCGGTTGTAGCCGTAGGAGAAGCCCATGCCGCGGTTCTCTTCCCACGCGTGGCTGGCGTCCTTCAGCCCGGCCGCGTATTCCGTGGTGAAATAGGTGCCGTGCTTGTGGCGGCAGTCCTTGCCCCAGCGGTCGTTGACCACCACTTCGTCCTTGCACGGCGACTCGTTGTAGAGCCACGCCAAGAGCAACTCGCTCTTCCAGTCCTTCGAGGGCATGTCCCACTCGCCGTCGCTGAAGATGACCGCCGGGCTGTAGCGCGTCACCGCGTCCTTGAACTGCGGCGTCATGTGCTCGTCGACGTACTGCTTGCGGTCCTTGAGCCACAGCGGGTTGTACCACTCGTAGAGCGAGTAGTAGAAGCCGAACTTCATGTCGCGCTTCCGCGTGGCCGCGGCCAGCTCGCCCATCAGGTCGCGTCGGGGGCCGGTCTCGACCGCGTTCCACGGCCGTCCCCAAGTCTTACTGGCTTCGGCGCTCGGCCAGAGGCAGAAGCCCTCGTGGTGCTTCGACGTGGGCACGATGTATTTCGCACCCGAGCGGGCGAAGATGTCGGCCCACTGGTCGGCGTTGAATAACTCCGCGCGGAACTGCGGGGCGAAATCTGCGTAGTCGAACTGCTCGCCGTAGTTCTTCTTGTGGAACTGCCACCAGACGTTCTCGGGCTTCTTGTCGTACATGCGCTTCCAATACCACTCGGCATACTCGCCCTTCTTGCCCCACGACGGCACCGAGTAGACGCCCCAGTGGATGAAGATGCCGAACTTGGCGTCGAGGAACCACTCGGGACAGGGCCGCTTGTCGAGCGATTCCCATTTCGGCTCGTATTTCGGGCCGGCGGCGGAGGCGGCCGTGGCGAACAGGAAAGAGAGGAGGCAACCGAGGGAGGTCGCCGTGCGTAGTTTGTGACGCATGGTGGGCGATCCTGATGGTGAAAGGAGTGTTGGATTCAAGGTCTATAGCTTAGCATCGCGGGCAGCGGCTGTCGAACGAAGCAATGGGAGTGGGGGCCATGGGAATGGGAACTATGAGAGTAATGGGAATTATGGGAGGCACGGTTCCCATTACTCTCATCATTCCCAGTCCCATCATTCCCATTATTCTCATCATTCCCAGTCCCATGACTCTCATCAACGCTCGCCGTCCCCTTCCTGCCGCACCACAATCGCCTTCCCCGGCGTTGTCGGGCAGAACCGCTCGCAGGCCCCACAGCCCGAACACTTCGCCGGCTCGACCACCGGTTCGAGCGTGTAACCTTCGTCGTAGGATTGGATCGAGATGGCCTCGTAGGGACACTGGCTCTTACAGACCGAACAATCCTGGCCGAGGACCAGGATACAAACGTCTTTGTCCACGCGGGCCAGCCCGAGCGGGGCCGAGAGCTTCTCGGCCGGCACGAGTGGCCGCAGTGCGCCGCTGGGGCACACTTCCGTACAGCGGGTGCAGTCTTCGCGGCAGTAGTCGTTCTCGAAGCTGACGACCGGCGCCAACCAGCCGGCCACGCCGTGCTCGCCGGGATCGGGTGCAAGGATACCCCAGGGACACGCCC
>JBGSJU010000509.1:0-2060 GCA_041741655.1 Rhodobacterales bacterium | reverse complement strand
GCGGTGGCCGAGGTGGCGGGGCCGGGGTTCCTGAACATCAGCCTGCAACCCGTTGTCTGGCAACAGATGATTGGCGCGGTGCTGCGCGCGGGGGCGGCTTTCGGCCGGTCCGATCTGGGGCAGGGGCGCCGGATCAACGTCGAATATGTCTCGGCCAACCCGACCGGGCCGCTTCACGTCGGCCATACCCGCGGCGCGGTGTTCGGCGATGCGCTGGCCGCGGTGCTGGAATTCGCCGGCTGGGACGTGACGCGGGAATACTACATCAACGATGGCGGCGCGCAGGTCGATGTGCTGGCGCGGTCGGCCTATGAACGCTACCGCGAGGCCTGCGGCCATGCGCCCGAAATCGCCGAAGGTCTGTATCCCGGCGACTATCTGGTGCCCGTGGGCGAAGCGTTGAAGGCGCAATTTGGCGACAGCCTGCTGGACCGGCCCGAGGCCGATTGGCTGGACACCGTGCGCGACATCGCCACTGCGATGATGATGGACATGATCCGCGAAGATCTGGCGCTGCTGGGTGTGAAGATGGACGTGTTCTACAGCGAGAAGTCGCTCTATGGCACCGGGCGGATCGAGGCTGCGATTGCTGCGCTTGACGCCAAGGGGCTGATTTACCGGGGCGTGCTGGAACCGCCAAAGGGCAAGCTGCCCGAGGATTGGGAGCCGCGCGAACAGGTGCTGTTCCGGTCCACCGCGCATGGCGATGACGTGGACCGCCCGATCATGAAATCCGACGGGGCCTGGACCTATTTCGCGCCCGACATCGCCTATCATTACGACAAGATCAGCCGCGGCTTTGACGCGCTGATCGACGTGTTCGGTGCCGATCACGGTGGCTATGTCAAGCGGATGAAGGCGGCGGTGTCGGCCCTGTCGGATGGGCGGGTGCCACTGGATATCCAGCTGTGCCAGCTAGTGAAGCTGATGAAGAATGGCGAAGAATTCAAGATGTCGAAGCGGGCGGGCAATTTCGTCACGCTGCGCGACGTGGTGGGCGAGGTCGGCGCGGGGGTGACCCGCTTTGTCATGCTGACGCGGAAGAACGATGCGCCGCTGGAATTCGATTTCGCCCGCGTGCTGGAACAGTCCAAGGAAAACCCGGTCTTCTATGTGCAGTATGCCCACGCGCGGGTGCATTCCGTGTTGCGGCGCGCGCGCGACGCGGGCGTGGATGTCAGCGATACCGCGCTGGCGGCGGCCGACCTGTCGCGGCTGGATCATGCGGCGGAACTGAAACTGGCCCGTCAGATCGGCGAATGGCCGCGCCTTCTGGAAATTGCCGCGCGCACGCATGAACCGCATCGGATCGCGTTCTACCTGTATGAATTGGCGTCGGATTTCCATTCGCTGTGGAACCGCGGCAATGACGAACCGGCGCTGCGGTTCCTGCAAGAGGGCGATGCTGCAACAAGTCAAGCCAAAATGGCGCTGATCCGCGCCTGTGCCGTTGTCATTTCAACCGGTCTTGGTATTCTTGGCGTCGCGGCGATGGATGAGTTGCGCTGAACGACAGCTGCCATTCCGCACCACGAGCAGAACGATCCGGCACGGCATGTATCGTGCGGACCTTACATGAGGCGACATATGGCAATCCAAGATTCCACGGGCGTTTTGCCTGCTGAAACAGCCGTGATGGCCGCGCGGCGTGCCATCCGGGGCGGAACCACCGTGTTCGGCGCGGCGTTGTCACTGGGGCTGATCCTGGGCGGCACCATCTGGTCGGTGAAACTGGTGATGCGCGACGTGTCTGGCGTGCCGATCGTGCGCGCGATGTCCGGCGCGGTGCGCGAATTGCCCGCCGATCCGGGCGGCACGGCGATGGACAACATCGGTCTGGCCGTCAACACCATCGCCGCCGAAGGGGTGGCGGCCCCAACGCCCGAGTCCCTGACGCTGGCGCCGGTCTCTGTCGAACTGGCCGACGAGGATACGACGGTGGCGACCCTGATGCAGGCGGGTGGCACGCCGGCACAAGCCATCAACGCCTCGGTGGCCGCGATGGTTGCCGAACTGACGCGCGACGTGCGGCCGCTGGACAGCCAGATCGCGACGGACGC
>JBGSJU010000508.1:0-4565 GCA_041741655.1 Rhodobacterales bacterium | reverse complement strand
CCGTCGCGCCCGGTGACCGACGAGGTGGAACGCCCGGACGAATTGCCGCTGGTGGGCCGCACCCCCGCGATGCAGGCGCTGTACCGGCTGGTGGCCCGCGTGATGAACACCGACCTGCCCGTGCTGATCACCGGCGAATCGGGCACCGGCAAATCGCTGATCGCGCGTGCGATCCATGATTTTTCCGACCGCCGCACGTTGCCCTTCGTCACTGTCACCGGCGCCGAACTGGCTGATCTGGAAGGCCCGGCGCGGGTGCTGGCCCGCGTCAAGGGCGGCACGCTGCTGATCGATGAAATCGCCGATGTCGCGCCCGACGTGCAGGCGCGCATCGTGCGCATGATGGACAGCCCCGGCGATTACGTGCCGCGGTTCATGGCCACTTCGCTGACCGATCTGGGCGGCGCGGTCGAGGCGGGGCGGATCCGCCCCGACCTGTACTACCGTCTGACCGGGGCGATCCTGGCCGTGCCGTCGCTGCGCGAGCGGGTCGAGGACATTCCGCTGCTGGCGGAACATTTTCTGGCCCGGGTGGAACGCGAGGGCGGTGCGCGGCGGCGGTTGTCCAAGGATGCGATGGAAATGATGCGGGTCTATTCCTGGCCCGGCAACGTGCGGCAGTTGGAAAATGCGGTGCGCCGTCTGGTGCTGACCAGTCGCACCGAGGAAATCGCCAAATCCGAACTGTCCGGCGTGCTGGGGCATCAGCCACAGGTGGAACCGGTGCTGCGCGGCGGTTCTGACACGGAAAAACTGTCCGCTTCGGTCGAACGGCACCTCCGGCGGTATTTCGATCTGCATGGCGCGCTGCTGCCGCCGCCCGGCCTGCATGCCCGCATCCTGCGCGAGGTCGAGGCGCCGATGATCGAGATCGCGCTGGAAGCCACCGCCGGAAATCAGGCGAAATGTGCCGATCTGCTGGGGATCAACCGAAATACCCTGCGCAAGAAGATCACCGATCTGGATATTCGCGTGACACGTCGGCGAAAGTTGATGTAAATTCGCAACAGAACGTGGCGTGCGGGTCAAGGCCTGCGGACAGACTACGAGATGTGGCGGATCGGGCGGCAGTTGCCCCCTAGGAATGGATGGGCGACGTGGCGCAAGCGACACGCCGCAGCAGCACCTGGCAAAGGTTGCAACGGCTGCGGCGCTGGAACAGGTTGAAGAACGCCGCCACGCTGGGGCTGGTCCTGTTGGGCCCGGCCTTGGCGCTGTTGACGTTTCTGGTGCTTGGGCCGCTGGACCAAGGCGAATCGGCGCTGTCGCTGCGGTTGGTCCTGCTGCTGGACATGGTCTATGTGCTGGTCATCGCGGCGCTGGTCATCCAGCGGGTCGCTGCGCTGATCGCCGCGCGGCGGGCGCGGTCGGCCGGGTCGCAATTGCACCTGCGGCTGTCAGGGGTATTCGCGGCGCTGGCGCTGATCCCGACGGTGACAGTGGCGATCTTTGCCGGGTTGACCATCAACATCGGGCTGGAGGGGTGGTTCTCCGACCGGGTTCGGTCGGTCGTCGGGTCCTCGCTGGCCGCTGCCGAAGCCTATGCCGAGGAACACCATCGCGACCTGACGGCCGACGCACAGGCGCTGGCGAGCCTGATCGAGGCCACACGCAGCGCCACGGGCCTGATGACCGACGGCGACATCCGCGCGGTGCTGGCGCAGGGGCAGGCGCAGATCCAGCGCGGCTTGCGCGAGGCCTATGTGATCGACAGCGCCGGGCGGATTCGGGCGCGTGGCGAACGGTCCTATCTGTTCGATTATGAACAGCCCTCGGCAGATCAGATCCGCGATGCGCAGACCTTGGGTGAAACCGTCATCGAGGACTGGGCAAACAACGAATTCCGGGCCTTGGTCGCGCTGGACGGTTTCGCCGACCGGTTGCTGTACGTGACCCGCGCCGTCGATGGCAACCTGCTGGGATTGCTGGATGAAACGCAGGAAACCGCACGGTTCTACCAGCAGTTGGAAAGCGAACGTGGCCGCGTTCTGTTCGAATTCGGGTTGGTCTATCTGGGGTTCGCGCTGATCCTGATCCTTGCCGCCGTCTGGTTGGGGCTGTGGTTTGCCGAACGGCTGTCGCAACCGGTCGGGCGGCTGGCCGGTGCGGCACAGCGGGTTGGCACCGGCGATCTGGACATTCAGGTGCCCGAAGAGGCCGGCGAGGACGAGATCGCGCTGTTGGGCCGCACCTTCAACCAGATGACGCGGCAATTGAAGGGCCAGCGCGAAACCCTGCTGGAGAATACCGCCCAGATCGAACGGCGGCGGCGCCTGTTTGATTCGGTGCTGTCCTCGGTCACCTCGGGGGTGGCAGGTCTGGACGCCGAGGGGCGGGTGACCTTCGTCAACCGGTCCGCCGAACGCCTGCTGGACTGGCACGCGGAACGCGCGAGCCTCGCGCTGTCGGTGGCCGTGCCCGAGTTCAGCGCGCTGTTTGACCGGTTGCAGGCCGGTGTTGCCGAAGCGGTGCAGGACGAGGTCAAGGTCAGCCGCAACGGACGGCTGGAAAACCTGCTGGTGCGGATGGCGCGGCGGCGCAACAGCGAAGGCGCGCTGGAAGGTTATGTGGTGGCGTTCGACGATGTGACCGATCTGGTGTCTGCGCAGCGCATGGCGGCCTGGGGCGATGTGGCGCGGCGCATCGCGCATGAAATCAAGAACCCGCTGACGCCGATCCAGTTGTCCGCCGAACGGATCACCCGCAAGTTCGCCCGTCAACTAGACCCCGCGCAGGCCGAGGACCTGAACAGCCTGACCGGGGTGATCGTCCGGCAAACCAATGACTTGCGCCGCATTGTGGACGAATTTTCCAAATTCGCCCGCATGCCCGAACCCCAGACCCGCAGCGAGGATCTTGTGCAACTGCTGCGCGATGCGGTGACGTTGCAGGGTGCGGGACAGCCCGATGTGCATTTCGTGACCGATCTGCCCGATGGCGCGGTGATGGCCGATCTGGACGCGACCATGATCATGCAGGCGCTGACGAACTTGATCAAGAACGCCGGAGAAGCGATTGAAAACCGGGCGAAAAACGGTGTACCCGCCGGGTTCGTGCCGGAAATACGCGTTGCGCTGGCCACTGGCCCCGGTCAGGCCCGCCTGACCATTGCCGACAACGGGATCGGCCTGCCCGAAGATCGCGCGCGCCTGTTCGAACCCTACGTGACGACGCGGGCCGAAGGCACCGGGCTGGGTCTGCCCATCGTCAAGAAGATCATCGAGGAACACGGCGGCACGCTGGTTCTGGAGGACGCGGCAGCCTTTGCCCCCGATACCCATCGGGGCGCGATGGCAGTCATCGGCCTTCCGCTGTCAGCGGCGCCACAACACATGGACATGAGGTAAAGCATGACGAAGAAGGCTTTGGGCGATATCCTGATCGTGGATGACGAACGTGATATCCGGCATCTGATCTCGGATATCCTGCAGGACGAAGGCTATGCCACGCGGCTGGCCGGCAATTCCGATGACGCGATGCGCGCGGTCAACGACGAACCGCCCGCGCTGATGATCCTTGATATCTGGCTGAAAGACAGCCGGATGGACGGCATCGACATCCTGAAGGCGGTCAAGCGCGACAATCCCGAGGTGCCGATCATCATCATTTCGGGCCATGGCAACATCGAAATCGCGGTCGCGGCGATCAAGCAGGGCGCCTATGATTTCATCGAGAAACCGTTCAACATCGACCAGTTGCTGGTGGTGATCCGACGCGCGATGGAAACCAGCCGGTTGCGCCGCGAGAACCTGGACCTGCGCCGGCGCGATGTCGCGCAGGCCGAGATGGTCGGCACGTCTTCGGTGTTTCGCGCCATGCTGGGCCAGTTGGACAAGGTCACGAAATCCAATGGCCGGGTGATGCTGACCGGGCCTGCGGGTGTCGGCAAGGAAACGGCGGCCCGGGCCATCCACGCCAGATCGAACCGTGCGGCGGCCCCGTTCGTGACCGTGGGCTGCGCCACCATCGAACCCGAACGCATGGAAGACGTGTTGTTCGGGCGTGAAAGCGCGGCGCGGGGTATCGAGCCGGGGCTGCTGGAACAGGCGCATAACGGCGTGATCTATTTCGACGAAGTGGCGGATATGCCATTGGGAACACAGTCGAAAATCCTGCGCGTATTGGTGGACCAGCAGTTTTCCCGCGTCGGCGGGGCCGACAAGGTTCGCGTCGATCTGCGCGTCATCTCATCGACCGCCCGTAATCTGGAGGCCGAAATCAGCGCGGGCCGGTTCCGGCAGGAATTGTATCACCGCCTGAACGTGGTGCCGATCGCGGTGCCGTCGCTGGAAGAACGCCGCGAGGATATCCCCGTTCTGGCGCGGCATTTCATCGACATGTTCCACCGCAGCCAAGGCCTGCCGCAGCGTGCGCTGTCGGACGAGGCGGTGGCGCTGATGCAAACGATGCGCTGGCCCGGCAACGTGCGGCAATTGCGCA
Source organism: Rhodobacterales bacterium (assembly GCA_041741655.1). Lineage (GTDB taxonomy): Bacteria > Pseudomonadota > Alphaproteobacteria > Rhodobacterales > Rhodobacteraceae > UBA9554. The sequence goes on along the minus strand of JBGSJU010000508.1, from coordinate 125 downwards.
ACCTGATCGAACGGGTGCTGATCCTTGGCGATGGTGCCGGGGCGATCCAGCCGCAGGAACTGCCGGGCGAAGAACCGCGCAGCGGCCCCGATGAAGGGCGCGTGGTGCTGTCCGGCGCGCTGGCC
>JBGSJU010000507.1:0-6003 GCA_041741655.1 Rhodobacterales bacterium | reverse complement strand
CGCGAAGTGATGGCGATCCAGCGCGACATCGCCCGGCGGCGGCGGCGCAAGCTGGCGCTGATGGCGACGCGGCTGGCGTTCTTCGTGTTCCTGCCGACCATCATCGTGGGCTATTATTTCTTTGCCATCGCCACGCCGATGTATGCCACGAAATCGGAATTCCTGATCCTGCAGGCCGACAGCAGCGGCGGCTCCGGTCTGGGCAGCCTGCTGTCGGGCACGCAATTCGCCACCAATCAGGACAGCATCGCGGTGCAGTCCTACCTGCAATCGCGCGATGCCATGCTGCGGCTGGAACAGGATATCGGGTTCAAGGAGCACTTTTCGCAGGACACCATCGACCCGATCCAGCGGCTGGACCCCGGCGCATCGGACGAAGCCGCCTACAAGGTCTTCAAGAAAAACGTGAAAATCGGCTATGATCCGACCGAAGGCGTGATCAAGATGGAAATCATCGCCGCCGATCCAAAAACCTCGCAGGTGTTTTCCGAACTGCTGATCGGCTATGCCGAGGAACGGGTGGACGATCTGTCGAAACGCAAACGGTCGGACCAGATGGGCGAGGCCCGCGTCAGTCTGGAAAAAGCCAAGGCGGAACGCCGTGCCGCGCAGGAACGGCTGGTCGCTCTGCAGGAAGGATCGATCCTTGATCCAGAGGGCGAGATTGCGAATATCCGCGCGTTGATTTCCGCGGTGGAACTGCAATTGCAGGAAAAGGAACTGGCGCTGAATGCCCAGATGAACAACAGCCGCCCCAACCGCGCGCGGGTCGATGCCTTGGAAACCGAGGTGCGGCTGCTGCGCGAGGAACTGGAGCGCCAGAACAAGCGCATGACGGATGCGACAGCGGGCGAAACCTCGTTGGCGTCGAAAACCGCACAGATCCAGATGGCGCAGGCCGATCTGGTGACCGCAGACCTGTTCCTGCAATCGGCGCTGCAGAACGAAAAGCAGACAGAGCTTGAGGCGAACCGGCAGGTACGCTACCTCACGACCAGTGTGCGGCCTGTGGCGCCCGATGACCCGACCTACCCCCGGGCCTTCGAGGATACCGTCCTGGCATTTCTGATTTTCTCCGGAGTGTACCTGATGCTGTCCCTCACCGCCTCGATCCTGCGCGAACAGGCGTCCAGCTGATGAAACAGGTCCGGATCGGTACGCTGACGGTGGCCAATGACGCCCCCCTGACCGTGATCGCCGGGCCGTGCCAGTTGGAAAGCCTTGACCACGCGCAGATGATCGCCGGCACCATGCGCGAGGTCTGCGCGGCCGTGGGCGCGCAATTCATCTTCAAGGCCAGCTATGACAAGGCCAACCGCACCTCTTTGACCGGGCGGCGCGGGCTTGGAATCGACGAAGGGTTGCGCGTGTTGCAGGCCGTGAATGACGCGCTTGGCGTGCCCGTGCTGACCGATGTGCATAGCGAGGCACAATGCGCCATCGCGGCAACCGTCTGCGACGTGATCCAGATCCCGGCGTTTCTGTGCCGCCAGACCGACCTGCTGCTGGCCGCAGGCGCGACCGGCGCCGTGGTGAACGTGAAAAAGGGCCAGTTTCTGGCGCCATGGGACATGCCCAATGTCGCCGACAAGATCGCCAGCACCGGCAATGACCGCATCCTCTTGACGGAACGCGGCACCTCGTTCGGATATAACACGCTGGTCGTCGATATGCGCGGCCTGCCGCAGATGGCCGCCACCGGTTATCCGGTGATCATGGACGCCACCCATTCCGTGCAGCAACCGGGAGGGCGCGGCGGGTCATCGGGCGGACAGCGCGAATTCGCCCCGGTCATGGCGCGCGCCGCCGTCAGCCTTGGCATCGCAGGCTTGTTCATCGAGACGCATCAAGACCCCGACAATGCGCCCTCGGATGGGCCCAACATGATCCCGCTGGACCAGATGGCACGGCTTCTGGACGATCTGATGGCCTTTGACGCGCTGGCAAAACGCCGCCCGCTCACCTTTTGACCTTGAATCTGCGAGATTTGCCGATGAAACCCTTGCCCACCGTCACGCCCAATACCTGGGAATTCCTGCGCGACCCGATGATCGCCCCCACCGGGTTCCGCGAATATGACGCGCGCTGGAAATATCCCGAAGGCATCAACCTGCCCGGTGTCCAGTTGTTGGGTCAGGGTCTGGGCACCCAGATGCGCCGCCGCGGCATTTCGCCCGAAATCGTGGTGGCGAACGATTACCGCGACTATTCGCTGGCGATCAAGCAGGCGCTGATCATCGGCCTGATGCGTGCGGGCATCGCCGTGCGCGACATCGGCCCTGCCCTGTCGCCGATGGCCTATTTCGCGCAATTCCATCTGGACGCGCCCGCCGTCGCCATGGTGACGGCCAGCCACAACCCCAATGGCTGGACCGGGGTCAAGATGGGCTTTGACCGCCCGCTGACCCATGGCCCGGTCGAAATGGCCGAATTGCGCGACATCGTACTGGCGGGCGACGTGGAATCCCATGCGGGCGGAAGTTACGATTTCGTCGATGGTGTGCGCGAGGCCTATCTGGATGATCTGGCGGGCGATTTCCGCATGACCCGGCCGCTGAAAGTTGTCTGCGCCACCGGCAACGGCACCGCGGGCGCGTTTGCGCCCGACCTGCTGCGGCGCATCGGGGTCGAGGTGGTCGACAGCCACAACCGGCTTGATTACACGTTCCCACATTACAACCCGAACCCCGAAGCGATGGAAATGCTGCATGACATGGCGCATTCCGTCACCGCATCGGGCGCGGACATGGCACTGGGGTTCGACGGCGACGGCGACCGCTGCGGCGTGGTCGATGACGAGGGCGAAGAGATTTTCGCCGACAAGGTGGGTGTGATCCTCGCGCGCGACTGGGCCCCCACGCATCCGGGCGCGACCATCGTCGCCGATGTGAAATCCACCGGGCTGTTTGCGTCCGACCCGATCCTGCGCCAATACGGCATCAAGGCGGATTACTGGAAAACCGGCCACAGCCACATGAAGCGCCGGGTCAAGGAACTGGGCGCGCTGGCCGGGTTCGAGAAATCCGGCCACTACTTCCTCGCCGGTGATCTGGGGCGCGGCTATGACTGCGGCATGCGCGTCGCGGTCGAGGTCTGCAAGATGATGGACCGCAACCCGGACAAATCCATGTCCGACCTGCGGCGCGCGTTGCCGGTCAGCTATTCCTCGCCCACCATGTCGCCCTATGCGGCGGATACGGAAAAATACGCGATCCTTGAACGTATCGTGGCAAAGCTGAAACCGCTGACCGAATTCGCCGGCCGCCCGGTGAAAGAGGTTGTGACGGTGAACGGCGCGCGCGTGATCCTGGACAACGGGTCCTGGGGTCTGGTGCGTGCGTCGTCCAACACGCCCAATCTGGTGGTGGTCTGCGAAAGCAGCGAAAGCGACGCGGAATTGCGGGCGATCTTTCACGCCATCGACGCCGTGATCCGCACCGAACCCGGCGTCGGCGACTACGACCAAACGCTGTGATCACCCGTTCGCGAGTCGGGCGGCAAAAGCCACCTGCCCGCGCGGCAACTGACGCGCGTCGCGGGTAAGCGTCCAGCCCTGTGTCAATTCCAGCAACCGCGCTTCCGTCACATGGCGCGGGGCGCGGTCTGCGTGGGTGACCACGCCGTCGCGTTGGCGCAACGCTTCCGCGCCGTCAGGGGCCAGAAACACCGTGAACAGCAGGCGGTCCAGTGCCGGAAACCGCGCCAGCCCCGCCAATGCACGGGACAGCGCCATGTCCGGCAGATGTGGAAAAACACCAAAGGCGATGGCATGGGTGACGGTGTCGGGCACACCGGGATAGGCGAAATCGGCGTCTTCGACCAGATGCGCCGGGTCCAGCCGCGCTGGATCCACCAATTCCGCGCCATGCCCCGCCAGCATCAGCGCGCGACTGGCGTCGGTCGCCCAGTAATGCCCGGGCTTCAGATAGGGCACCGCCTTGCACCCCAACCGCAGCGATCCTGCCCCGATATCCAAGAGGACATGATCGGGTCGCAAGCCGTGGTCGCGCAACAGCACCATCTGCGCCCGCCCGGTCTCATCCCAGCGCCCGCCAACGATGTCGCGATGCCGCCCGTCGGCCAGCGCATCGTCGTAGAACCGGGGTTTCTGATAGGGTGACACGATCAAATCCAGCTGAGCGGCGTTGCCGCACATCATATCTCGGTGCCGCCTGCGCGGCCCCTCGGGGCGCCTCCGGCGGGGATATTTTCGAACCAGAGAAGCCGGGACGCGGCGTCCATGGCTTCTTCGGTTCAAAAATATCCCGGGTGGCGGCGAAGCCGGGGGGCAGCGCCCCCTCGACCGTCGTCCCCTATGCCGCGTCCAGCAATCCGCGCCCTTTCAGCAAGGCCTCGACCCCCGGCAACCGCCCGCGGAACCGTTCATACAACGTTGCCGCATCGACCGATCCGCCGCGCGACAGGATGTGATCCTCCAGCGCGCGGGCCACGGCCGGATCGAAGGCATCGCCCGCCTCATCAAAGGCGGCAAAGGCATCGGCGTCCATCACCTCAGACCACATGTAGCTGTAGTAGCCGGCCGAATAGCCATCACCCGAAAACACATGCGCAAACTGCGGCGTGGCATGGCGCATGGCGATTTCGCGCGGCATGCCGATGCCTTCCAGCACCTCGGCCTGTTTCTGCATCGGGTCAGTGGGCGGCGTGCCTTCGTGGAACGCCAGATCGACCAGTGCGGACGACACGTATTCGACGGTCTGGAACCCCTGATCGAAATTCGCAGCGCCCAAGACACGGTCCAGCATGGCCTGCGGCATCGCCTCGCCCGTCTCGGCATGGGTGGCGAATTCGCGCAACACCTCGGGCACTTCCAGCCAATGTTCGTACAACTGGCTGGGCAATTCGACGAAATCACGCGCCACAGATGTACCCGAAATGCTGCTATAGGTCACATCCGACAGCATCTGGTGCAGGGCATGGCCGAATTCGTGGAATAGCGTGCGCGCGTCATCGTAGCTCAACAGCGCGGGCGCGCCCTTGGCAAAGTTGCAGACGTTGATCACCACCGGCGTCTGCACCTCAGGGAACCGCGCCTGCGCGTGCAGGGCCGAACACCAAGCACCCGACCGTTTCGACCCGCGCGCAAAGTAATCGCCAATGAACACGGCGATATGCGCGCCGTTCCGCGTCACCTCCCACGCCCGGGCATCGGGGTGATACAGCGGCAGGGTGATCGGCGCAAATTCCAGCCCGAACAGCCGGTTGGCACAGGCGAACACGGCATCGATCATACGGTCCAGTTGCAGGTAGGGCTTCAACGCCGCCTCATCCAGATCATGTTCGGCGGCGCGCAGTTTGGCGGCATAATAATGCCAGTCCCAGGGTTCCAGCGGGCCTGCGATGCCGTCCGCCGCCATCAACGCCGCAAGCTTCGCCGCATCCGCCTTCGCCCGCACCCGCGCCGGTTCCCAGACCGCCAGCAGCAGATCGCGGACGCGGTCCGCATTGCCCGCCATTTCGGTTTCCAGCTTGTAGGCCGCGAAATCGGCATAGCCCAGCAGCGTCGCCCGTTCATGCCGCAACGCAAGGATTTCGGCGGCAACGGCGCGGTTGTCCGTGGCCCCGCCATTCGCGCCGCGGGACGTGAACGCGCGCCAGACGGTTTCACGCAAGGCACGCCGGGGAGAAAATTGCAGGAACGGCGTGGCCAGTGACCGCGACAGCGTGACCACCGGCCCGGGCCGGTCCTTTTCCGCCCCCGCCGCGCGGGCCGCATCAACCAGAAACCCGGGCAGGCCGGTCAGGTCAGCGTCAGACAGGTCGAGGAACCATGCGCGTTCATCCGCCAGCAAATTCTGGGTGAATTGCGTGCCCAGCACCGCCAACCGCGCCTTGATCGCCTTCATCCGCGCCGCGGCGTCACCGGTCAGGGCCGCGCCAGACCGCACGAACCCGCGGTGCGACAGCATCAGCACGCGGGCCTGTTCATCGGTCAGCCCCAGATCGTCGCGCCGCGCCCACAGGTCGGCGACGCGGGCGAAC
>JBGSJU010000506.1:0-6126 GCA_041741655.1 Rhodobacterales bacterium | reverse complement strand
ACCGGCAGCCCCAACGCATGCGCGCGCGCATGGACCGGGCTGAGGCGGTCTTTCTGGCCGCGCCCGGCGGGGCGGGGCGGCTGGGTATAGACGCAGGCGATGTCATGCCCAGCCGTCACCAGTGCCTCCAGCGCGGGGACGGAAAACTCCGGCGTTCCCATGAAGATCAGGCGCATGGCGGCGTTCCCCTTGGCGGGCGTCAGCCGCCGCGTTTGCGGGCGCGGCGGATCAGCATGTCGCGTTTCAGTTTCGAGAGGTGATCGAAATACATCCGTCCTGCAAGATGGTCGATCTGGTGCTGGACTGATGTCGCCCATAGCCCGACGAAATCGCGGTCTTCCAGCACGCCGTCCGCATTCAGGAACCGCACTGTCACCGCGCGGGGCCGCGCAATAACGGCGGACGCGCCGGGCAGGTTCGGGCTGGCTTCCTCCTGATCGCGCAACTCGACGGAGGCATGCAGCACCTCGGGGTTCGCCAGTCGCACCGCCTGCCCGCGCGCGCCGGACGCATCGACGACCGCGAGGCGCAGCATGACCCCGATCTGCGGCGCGGCAAGGCCGACACCCGGCATCGCCTCCATCGTGTCGATCATGTCGCGCCAGACCCTGCGGATGTCATCGGTGATGGCGTCCACCGGTGCCGCGGGGGTGCGCAGCCGCGCGTCGGGCCAGGGCAGGCAGGGACGGACGGTCATACGGCAGGCCCGGTGCAGGACGCCAGATAGGCACCCTCGATCCCGGCGCGATCATCGGGGTTCAGGTGGTCGAAGATCACGCGGCCGTCCAGATGGTCGTATTCATGCTGGGCACAGCGCGCCTCGAACCCGGTCAGATGGCGGTCCTGCCGCACCCCGTCCAGCCCGGTCCAGGCCAGCCGGATTTCCAGCGGGCGGGTCACGGTCACCGGGGCGTCGGGGATCGACAGGCAGCCTTCCTGCGCGGGGCCGGTGGCGTCCGACACCCACAGGATTTCGGGGTCGATGCAAACCACCGGCGTCATGTCGCCGTCCTTCCAGCCGCAATCCATCACGAACACCCGTTTCAGCACGCCGATCTGTGGCGCAGCCAACCCCCGTCCCGGCGCGGCATACATCGCGGCAAACATCGCGGTGATCAGGTCGGTCACATCCTCGGACCCGACCGGGGCGCAACGGATCGAAAGGCGCGGGTCAGGCCATTGCACGATGGCGGGCACGTCGCCCATCACACGCGTGCCTTGTCGCGTTTCAGCTTCTGCATCTTGCGCGTGATCAGCTGGCGTTTCAGCGGCGTCAGGTAGTCGATGAACAGCTTGCCATCCAGATGGTCGATTTCGTGCTGCACGCAGGTTGCCCAAAGCCCGGCGAAATCCTCGGTCTGTTCGCGGCCCTTATGGTCGATCCAGCGCACGCTGACCTCGGCCGGGCGGGTCACGTCGGCGAACTGGTCCGGGATCGACAGACAGCCTTCCTCGTAGGTGCTGCGGTCGTCGGACACGGCCAGCACCTGCGGGTTGAACATGATCAACGGGCGCGGGGCCGCATCCTTGTCCTTGATGCAATCCAGCACGATCAGCCGGTGGTTCGCGCCGACCTGTGGCGCCGCGAGCCCGATGCCCGGCGCGTCATACATGGTTGCCAGCATGTCCTGTGCCAGCCGGATCAGGTCATCCGACAGGTCGGGCACTTCGGCCGCGGTTTTGCGCAGGCGCGGATCAGGGTGGATCAGGATCGGTCTTTTCGTCATGCGCGCGGATGTAAGCCATGGGCCTTAGCGGTGCAATGGCCCGCGCAGTCGGCCACGCCAGCGGGCCGGTTTTTCCCGCTGGATCGCCCTTGCCAGCCCCAATCAAGACAATCGCCCGGAGAATAGGCAAAAATCCGAATGAAATCCCGAATGTTGATAATATTGCGCGATATGGTTCCCTCAGCGGCAAATTCTGTGGCACATCTTTCCGCATCAATCACCGGATTGCGCCCGCCGACCCGCTGCGTATTCTGCAACACCAGACAACCGCGCACACAGGGACCCGCCATGGATTTTGACACCATCATCGACCGCCGCAACACCCATTCGGTGAAATGGGACATGATGGAGGCGCTTTATGGGGTTCCCGCCGATACCGGCCTGTCGATGTGGGTGGCCGACATGGATTTTCGCGCCCCCGATTGCATCCAGAACGCGGTGCAGACGATGCGCGATCACGGCGTCTACGGCTACTATGGCAAGGATGACAGCTATCGCGCCGCGATCTGTTGGTGGATGCAGACCCGACATGGCTGGACGGTGGACCCGAAGGCGATCCTGACCACCCATGGTCTGGTCAACGGCACCGCGATGTGTGTCGAGACGTTCACCGCCCCCGGCGACGGTGTGCTGCTGTTCACGCCCGTGTATCACGCCTTTGCCAAGGTGATCCGCGCGAACGGCCGCCGCGTGGTCGAAAGCCCGTTGGTGGTGCAGGATGGCCGCTACGAGATGGATTTCGACCATGCCGCCGCCATGGTGCAGGCGCAGGGCGCCAAGATGGTGATCCTGTGTTCGCCGCATAACCCCGGCGGGCGCGTGTGGGACCGGGCGGAATTGCAGGCGCTGGCGGATTTCGCCCACGCGCAGGATCTGATGCTGGTATCGGACGAGGTGCATCATGATCTGGTCCTGCCCGGCGCACGGCATGTTCCGATGACCGAGATCACCGGCAATGATGGCTGCATCATGATGACGGCGGCAACCAAGACCTTCAACATCGCCGGCAGCCATTCCGGCAATGTCATCATCCATGACCCGGCCCTTCGCGCAAAATTCGAGGCGCGGATGATGGGTCTTGGCCTGTCGCCCAATTCCTTTGGCCTGATGATGACCGAGGCCGCCTATTCCCCCGCGGGCGCCGCGTGGGTGGATGACTGCGTCGCCTATCTGGCGGAAAACGCGCGGGTGTTCGACGCGGCCATCGCGGCGATCCCCGGCTTGGCCTCGATGCCGTTGCAGGCGACCTATCTGGCCTGGGTCGACTTCGCGGGCACCGGCATGACCCCGCAAGAGGTCCGCGCGCGGGTGCAGGACGAGGCACAGATCGCGCCGAACCATGGCGAAACCTTCGGGTCGGGCGGCGAGTCGTTCCTGCGGTTCAATCTGGCCATGCCGCGCGCACAGGTGATCGAGGCGGGAAAGCGGCTGGCGCGCGCGTTCGGTGATCTGCAGTAATCAGCCACAAACGGCGGCGGCGGTTTCGCCATAGGCCTTCCAGCGCCGCCAGAAGGCGTTCTGGCTGTCGTTGTCGGATTGGCGGATGTTCTGCAACGATTGCGGGTCGCGCCAGAATTTCGCGCCCTGCCGCTGGTCGGACCCCGACAGCGTCTGATGCGCCACCTGTTGCACACAGCCGCAGAGTTGCTGTGACCGCGCCTTGCGGTCCGAACTCAGGCAGGCATCGGCGATCGGCCCGCGTGTCGAGGCCGTCGCCATCCCCGACACGCCGCGCGCCCCACCGCCGCAGCCCGCCAGAACCGCCATAACACAAAGCCCCGCAACGATCTTTTGCATCTGCCCTTGCTCCGTTACCGGCCCCGTTTTGCCCATCTGCGGGGCCTGCCGGGGCAATGTTACCTCGACGTCCGTTATGCCGGAACTCGGGTGCAAAGGGAACCACCTGCGCGCCCCAGCGATCCGCCTTGACCAACAGGGGTTTCCCCATCATATCGCCGGATATGACACCCCTTTCGCACATCCGCAATTTCTCGATCGTGGCACATATCGACCATGGGAAATCTACCTTGGCCGACCGCCTGATCCAATCCACCGGCACCGTCGAAGCCCGCGACATGAAAGAGCAATTGCTCGATTCGATGGATATCGAACGTGAACGCGGCATCACGATCAAGGCCAACACCGTGCGCATCGATTACACCGCGCAAAACGGTGAGAAATACGTGCTGAACCTGATCGACACGCCCGGCCATGTGGATTTCGCTTACGAAGTGTCCCGCTCCATGCGCGCCGTCGAAGGCTCGCTGCTGGTGGTGGACAGCACCCAAGGCGTCGAGGCGCAGACGCTGGCCAACGTCTATCAAGCGATCGACGCGGGCCACGAAATCGTACCCGTGCTGAACAAGATCGACCTGCCCGCCGCCGACTGTGACCGCGTCGCGGCGCAGATCGAGGATGTGATCGGCCTTGATGCGTCGAACGCGCTGCGGGTGTCCGCCAAGACGGGGATCGGCATCGCCGACACGCTCGAGGCCATCGTGCACCGCCTGCCCGCCCCCAAGGGCACCCTGAACGCGCCGTTGCAGGCCATGCTGGTAGATAGCTGGTATGACCCCTATCTGGGCGTGGTCGTGCTGGTGCGGATCATGGACGGCGTGCTGCGCAAGAATGACCGCGTCAAATTCATGTCGAACGGCACCGTGCATCAGGTGGACCGCATCGGCGTGTTCCGCCCGCAGATGGAACCGGTGGACGAATTGGGTCCGGGCGAGATCGGCTTCATCACCGCCCAGATCAAGCAGGTGCGCGATACCCGCGTGGGTGACACGATTACCTCCGAGAAGAAGGGCACCGACATCGCCCTACCGGGTTTCAAACCCTCGCAGCCGGTGGTGTTCTGTGGGCTGTTCCCGGTGGACAGTTCAGAGTTTGAAGACCTGCGCGATGCGATTGACAAGCTGGCGCTGAATGACGCGAGCTTCAGTTTCGAAATGGAAAGCTCCGCCGCCTTGGGCTTTGGCTTTCGCTGCGGGTTTCTGGGGCTGTTGCACCTCGAGGTCATCCGCGACCGGATCGAACGCGAATACAACATCGACCTGATCACCACCGCGCCGTCGGTGGTCTATCACCTGCATATGAAAGACGGCGAGGTGCGCGAAATGCACAACCCCGCCGACATGCCCGACCTGACCTATATCGACCATGTCGAGGAACCGCGCATCAAGGCGACGATTCTTGTGCCGGACGATTATCTGGGCGATATCCTGAAACTGTGTCAGGACCGGCGCGGGATTCAGCTGGATTTGTCCTATGCCGGCAATCGCGCGATGGTGGTGTACGATTTGCCGCTGAACGAGGTGGTATTCGATTTCTATGACCGGCTGAAATCGGTCACCAAGGGCTATGCGTCCTTCGACTATGCCCTGACCGGCTACCGCGAGGATAATCTGGTCAAGATGCAGATTCTGGTAAACGCCGAACCGGTGGACGCCCTATCCATGATGGTCCACCGCGACCGCGCCGAGGCGCGCGGGCGGTCGATGTGCGAAAAACTGAAAGACCTGATCCCCCGCCACATGTTCCAGATCCCGATCCAGGCGGCGATTGGTGGGAAAGTCATCGCGCGTGAAACGATCTCGGCGCTGCGCAAGGACGTGACGGCGAAGTGCTATGGCGGCGACGCGACACGGAAACGCAAGCTCTTGGACAAGCAGAAGGCGGGCAAGAAGAAGATGCGCCAGTTCGGCAAGGTGGAGATCCCGCAGGAAGCGTTTATCTCGGCGTTGAAGATGGATGGGTAGTCCGCACGATATTTTAATGGCGACCAGAAGCTAATAAAAAAGTTAGGGAAAAAAACTTTCTTTCTATATGGAGCATCAGTATTTAAAAGCCTTTGGATCTAATTCCTACGAAATCTGGTCCTCAGCACTCACTCTGACGATCAGTTTTGATTGTCTTTGACGATGGCGAGAGTGCACCCCCAAACTTTTTTTCCTTCTCTCCGCCCTTTAAAACTTCCATACGGGCGACGGATATCAAGCAAGTCATCGTTGTTTTTCCAAACACGAACTTTATCTTCGTGCATCCTTCTAAATAGGCTACTCACGAAACGGACTGCTTCGACCCTATCTTTGCATTCAACAGTCCTGTCCATGTTGCCGCTCTGTCGAAACACCGTCATTATAATCTTCTGACGTTCAGTTGGCTCCGACAGAAGAGCAATATTATCGATCTCATTGATGTTGAAAACGCCAATTTTCCCACCCGCCCGACTGACAGGAACGTGAAATATCAATCTGACTAGTGTTCTACGCCTGACATAGGATTCCCAACTGCTACCGGCTGTGGCATGTTCGGGAGATGAGACGCTCCGACATCTGCCTTTACCTGGGCCCCGCCGACCGCGCTGAGCTTCAAGCTTTGCTGAGCAACCGCAACA
>JBGSJU010000505.1:0-7547 GCA_041741655.1 Rhodobacterales bacterium | reverse complement strand
CCTGCGCGCGATCTGGCGGGCGCAGGCCGGCAGCCGCCATCTGGACCGCGTGGCGCGGCATATGCAGGCGCGGGGGCAGGGATTCTATACCATCGGGTCCTCGGGCCACGAGGGCAACGCGGCCATTGCCCATGCGCTGCGCCCGACTGACCCTGCGTTCCTGCATTATCGCGACGGTGCGTTCCAGATCGCGCGCGCCGGGCAGGTGCCGGGGCAGCGCCCGCTGTGGGACATGGCCCTGAGTTTCGCGGCGTCGCGCGAGGACCCGATATCGGGCGGGCGGCACAAGGTGCTGGGGTCAAAGGCGTTGAACATCCCGCCGCAAACCTCGACTATCGCCAGCCATCTGCCGAAGGCGGTCGGTGTGGCGCATGCCATCGGTCTGACCCGGCGGATGCCGCCCGATGCGCCGGAATGGCTGCAGGATGCGATTGCGGTCTGTTCCTTTGGTGATGCGTCGCTGAACCACTCCACCGCGCAAGGCGCGCTGAACGCCGCAGGTTGGGCAGCGTGGCAAGGCGCGGCGCTGCCTTTGCTGTTTGTCTGCGAGGATAACGGCATCGGCATTTCCACCAGATCACCGGATGGCTGGGTTGGGGCCGTTCTGGCGTCGCGGCCCGGGCTGCGCTATGCGACGTGCAACGGGCTGGATGTTGTTGATACCTATGCACAAACCCGCGCGCTAGCCGATTGGGTGCGCCGCCACCGCAAACCCGCCGTGCTGCACATGACCTGTGTGCGGCTTTATGGCCATGCCGGCGCGGATGTCGAAGCCGCCTATCGCCCGAAAGCGGAGATCGAAGCCGCCGAAGCCAATGATCCGTTGATCCACACCGCCGCGCGGCTGATCGCAGAGGGTGTGATGGATGGGGCGGGGATCATCAACGAATACAATTCAATATGGGGCGAAATTAAGGCGTTTTCTGAGCAGGCCGTCACCCGTCCACGCCTGCAAACCGCCGCCGATGTCATGGCTGCGATCATTCCGCCACCACGCGATCTGCCGCGCCGCAATGGCCCGTCGGATACCGCGCGCGCCGCGGTGTTCGGGCCCGCCGACCTGCGTGCGTTGCACGATCCGCAGCCGATGAACAAGCTGATCAATCTCGGCTTGACCGACCTGATGCTGGCCGACCCGGGCATCGTCATGGCGGGCGAGGATGTGGGGCGCAAGGGTGGCGTCTATGGCATCACCAAGGGGTTGCAGGGCCGGTTCGGCGTGGCGCGCGTGATCGACACGCTGCTGGATGAACAGTCGATCCTTGGCCTTGCCATTGGCCTTGCACAGCAGGGCTATCTGCCGATGCCGGAGATCCAGTTTCTGGCCTATCTGCATAACGCCGAGGACCAACTGCGCGGCGAAGCGGCGACATTATCGTTCTTTTCCAACGGTCAATACGCCAATCCTATGGTGATCCGTATCGCTGGCCTTGGCTATCAGAAAGGCTTCGGCGGGCATTTCCACAATGACAACAGCCTGGCCGTGCTGCGCGACATTCCGGGGCTGGTGATCGGCTGCCCGTCGGATGGCGCGGATGCAGTGCGGATGTACCGCGCGGCGGTGGACATGGCGCGACGCGAGGCCCGCGTGGTGGTGATGGTGGAACCCATCGCGCTGTATCCGATGCGCGATCTGCTGGCCGAAGGCGATGGCGGCTGGATGCGGCACTATCCGGGCCCGGATGAGATTGCGCGGCCCGGCGATTATGCGGTGCATGGGCCTGAAAGCGGTCATGGTCGCGATCTGGCGATCCTGACCTATGGCAACGGCGTTTACCTCTCGCGGCAGGCGCAGGCGGATCTGGCGGCCTTGGGGCATGATGTGCGGGTCGTCGATCTGCGCTGGCTGGCGCCGCTGGTGCCTGAGGCGTTGCTGGCAAGCCTCAGGGATTGCGCGAAAATCCTGATCGTCGATGAATGCCGCCGCACCGGCAGCCAAAGCGAGGGCCTGATGACGTTATTGGCCGAGCACGGTCGCAGCGCCGCGCGCCTGACCGCCGAGGACAGTTTCATCGCCACCGGACCGGCCTTTGCCGCGACGCTGCCTTCGCGGCGGGGGATCGTGGATGCGGCGTTGCGGATGCTGACCAGCGGTACCTGATGTTGTCACCAGGTAGAAATGTCTTTTCTTCTGCAAAGTAGAAATGTCCTCTGATGGCGATCGGAGAGCCTGGCCGGGCAGGGCGGAGACTTTATGCATCGCAGGCCTGACCGGCCGGGCGGGCCGCCTCTTCGGCCCGACGTGCCGCGCGTTTATCAAGAAATGACGGGCGCCCAGGGCTGTTCTTCCCGGTCGGCTGGTACCGCGTGCGCTGTTTGCCAACAGTTGTGATCTTTGGGGGCGCGGCTTCCTGCAAAGCCTTGGCATAGGCCAGGACTTCGCCAAGTCGCTTGTTCTCGGCGATTGCGGCGTGGGTCACGTGCTGCTGATTATGGTCAAAGGCACGCCAGGCCAGCGAGATCCCTTTCCAGCGGATGTCGATCCGACCGTCGGCGAAGACGTAGGTCTCGACATACTTGCCGACGAGATCGCGGGTGATCTCGTTCTCCTCCAGCATGATGCGCTTGCGCTCGTAGCGCAGTGTCAGCTACCGGTCGACATAGCGCTGATCGCGCCAGCACAGAATGTCGGCCATGCGATCGGGCGGCAGATTCAACGGGCGATTCAGATTGTCCGGTCGGGCAAGGGCCTTGGCGAACTGTGCGTTGTGACGGGCCATGAAGCCGGGAAGGAAAGCGTTCGCAGCCCCCATCTCGCTGACCCCCTCGAGCCGCAGCTCCTTGACCAGACGGTCCTGCAGCGTCCGGTTGGCGCGCTCGACACGTCCCTTTGCCTGCGACGAGTTCGCACAGAGAATCTCGATGTTCAGTTCGGCCAGTGCGCGGCCGAACTGGGTCATGCCGTGACCCGACTTTGCCTCAGCCTTCGCAACGCGGAAGACCGAATGCTTGTCGGAGTAGAAGGCCACGGGGCGGCCGTGCTGCTCAAGGTAGCCGTGGAGCGCCTCGAAATAGGCAAATGTGCTCTCAGAGGGGACAAACTGCATCTGCATCAGCGTGCTCGTCGCATCATCAATGAACACGAGGAGTGTGCAGGCCGGGGCGCGGTCCTCGAACCAGCGGTGATCCGAACCGTCGATCTGAATGAGCTCGCCCAGCCGCTCGCGCCGCAGCCGCGGCTGATGGAACGTGCGGCGCTGCTGGCGCGACAGCCACAACCCGTCCTCGGCCATCCAGCGACGCAACGTCTCGCGCGAAACGGTCAGGCCGTGCCGTTCCGCGAGCTTTTCGGCTGCAAGCGTCGGGCCGAAGTCGGCGTAGTTCTCCCGGACGAGGCCCAAGATCTCTTCGCGTGCGATTGCACTCGCGCGCCGGTTCGACGGCCGTCCGCGCAACCCGTGGCGCAGGGCTGCTGCTCCTTCCTCCCGGAACCGCTTCAGCAGACGCACGATCTGGCGTGGTGTCACCGCCAAGACGTTCGCCGCAGCAACCGATGTCATTGTGCCATCGACGACACGCGACAGCACCTCGATCCGACCAAGCTCGCGTTCGCTCATCATGACCCATCCCATGCGCACCCTCCGCAGCGTTCCGCCAGAACGGGAAGGGTGACACTTCTATTGTGCGCACACAGGACATTTCTACTGGGTTCCTACATCTGATTATCGCATAATCCATATTATGTTAAATGAGTGGACGCGTGACGCTGGCCACAGCTTTTTTCAACCGTCTGGTGCAAGTCTTGCTATAAAGTCTTGCTATAAGGAAGCAACGCTGTCGAAAGACCGATTCATGCCATCGACCATCAGCTATCTTGATCGCCTGACCCGCGCCCGGAATGTTGAAGACCTTTGGGACATGCATTGCCGCAAGATGGCCGAGTTCGGTTTCGACCGGCTGATCTATGGCTTCACCCGCTACCGCACGCCGAATTCGCTGGGCGATCCCGAAGATTTCATCGTGCTGACCAATCACGCGCCCGCTTATACCGAGGTGTTCATGGGCCAAGGCCTGTATTTCCACGCCCCGATGACCCATTGGGCGCTGGAAAACGAAGGCGCCTGTTCGTGGCGCATCCTGGCGCAGAAACTGGCCGGCGGCGAAATTTCACCGCAGCAGCTGCGGGTGATGAATTTCAACGTCACGCACAAGGTGCTGGCGGGCTACACGATCAGCTTCAAGTCACTGTCGCCCCGCATCCGTGGCGCGATTGCACTGACCGCGCGCCCAGGTCTGTCACAGGATGACGTCGATGCGATCTGGGCCGAAAATGGCGAGGATATTCTGGTGATGAACAACATTGCCCACCTGAAAATCATGAGCCTGCCGCATTTCACGCCGGGTCGCGGCCTGACCAAACGCCAGCGCGAGGCCCTGCAATGGGTTGGTGACGGCAAGACCACGCAGGACATTGCCATCCTGATGGGATTGACGCCCGCGACGGTGGAAAAGCACCTGCGCCTTGCCCGCGAAGCGTTGGCGGTGGAAACCACCGCCCAAGCTGTGCTTAAAGCCGCCTTTCAGAACCAGATGTTTGTTCTGGAAGCGTAAGGCGCCGCGAACAGCCTCCCGCTATGCCCGGCAATCGGCCGCAAATAGCGGCATGACAGAAGTTTTTTTGAAACTTTCTGCAACTTTCTTCCGCATTCATCCGTTGTTTACCAAGCGGCAAGGAATCCCTGACTTTCGCGACGTAATGTAAAGGCGCAGTTTTAGATTGTTCTGTGTGTGGTTGGCTTCTGCCTTTAATAGCGGCGCGAAACTCAATGGTTTTGAAGGGTTTTTCGCGTCTTTATCCACCAGCGCCGACCGTTTGCGATTTGGCCCGCAAACGGTCGGTACAGAAAGCCGGGGCCGCGTCCCATCCGATCCCCAGTCCATGGGAGGCGGCCCCGGTCCTGACCGAGTTTGGTGCGGTTGTTGCGGTTAAATGTCGTTCGGTTCGGAATTCAACGGCCACGGATTGATGCAGACATATTTCAATGTGCGTTAAATGATGTGGCGCCGCTCCGGTTTTCCGGGCGGCGCCATTTTTTCTTGAATGTCTTTCGCAGGTCCTTGTCGGACGAGACCGTCCGTCTTGCGGCGCGAAAGCCGCAGGTGACCCGATCAGCGACCGGCGGTCTTGGCGACTTCGGCGGCGAAGTCCTCTTTCTCGACCACGATGCCTTCGCCGACTTCCAGACGGACGAACCCGGTCAGGGTCACGCCGGCCTCTTTCGCGGCGGCGGCCACCGTCAGGTCGGGGTTGACCACGAACGCCTGTCCCAGCAACGTGTTTTCCGCCATGAACTTGCCCATGCGACCATCGATCATCTTGGTGATCACCGCTTCGGGCTTGCCCGATTCACGCGCCTGTTCGGTCAGGATATTGCGTTCGCGTTCGATGAAGGCCGGGTCCAGATCGGCCTCGGACAGGGCTGCCGGGCTGGCGGCGGCGATGTGCATCGCAACCTGCTTGGCGAAGGCGGCATTGTCGCCGGTGTAGCCGACCAGCACGCCGATCTTGCCCATACCATCGGCCGCCGCGTTGTGGACATAGGCGGCGACATTCGCAGCATTGACCACGGCCATGCGGCGCAGGTTCAGGTTTTCACCGATGGTGGCGATCTTTTCGGTCACGACGGTTTCCACCGGTTTGCCGTCCAGATGCGCGGCCTTCAACGCGTCGATGTCGCCCACGGTCACGGCAACGCCGGCAATCGCCCGCACCATGGCCTGGAAATCGGCATTCTTGCCGACGAAATCGGTTTCCGAGTTCACCTCGACCGCGACGCCCTTGCCGCCCACGACACTGACGGCCACAAGGCCCTCGGCGGCGGTGCGGCCGGATTTCTTGGCGGCCTTGGCCAGGCCCTTGGTGCGCAGCCAGTCAACGGCCGCTTCCATGTCGCCATTGGTTTCCTGCAACGCCTTCTTCGCGTCCATCATGCCTGCGCCCGTGCTGTCGCGCAGGTCTTTTACCATTGCCGCCGTGATCGTCATGGTTCGGCTCTCCTCTAGAAATTATGTCCAGAAACAGGACCGAGGCGCGGAGTGCCACGCCTCGATGAAGATTTGGTGACGCCCCATCACCGGGGTGACTTAAGCGTCGGCAGGCTCGGCCAGCGCCTCTTCCATGGGGGCGTCTTCCAGCGCGCCCAGATCGACGCCGGCGGCGCCCATTTGTGCGGTCATGCCATCCAGCGCCGCGCGGCTGACCAGATCGCAATAAAGCGCGATGGCCCGCGCCGCGTCATCGTTGCCGGGGATCACGTAATCCACGCCGGCGGGCGAGCAGTTGGTGTCCACGATGCCGACGACCGGGATGCCCAGCTTGTTGGCTTCAAGGATCGCCAGCGCCTCTTTCTTGACGTCGATCACGAACAGCATGTCGGGACGACCGCCCATTTCACGGATCCCGCCAAGGCTGGCTTGCAGCTTGGCCTGATCGCGTTCCATGTTCAGGCGTTCCTTCTTGGTCAGGCCATCGGCGCCGTGCAGCATGACCTCGTCGATCATCTTCAGGCGCGCGATGGATTGCGACACGGTCTGCCAGTTGGTCAGCGTGCCACCCAGCCAGCGGTGGTTCATGTAATACTGCGCGCATTTTTCGGCGGCTTCGGCGACGGCGACGGACGCCTGACGCTTGGTGCCCACGAACAGGATGCGGCCGTTCTTGGCCACGGTGTCGCGGATCGCCTTCAGCGCCTGTTCCAGCAGGGGAACGGTCTGGGTCAGGTCCACGATGTGGATGCCGTTGCGGGCGCCATAAATATACGGCCCCATGCGCGGGTTCCAGCGTTGCGTCTGGTGGCCAAAGTGAACGCCAGCTTCCAGAAGCTGACGGATATTGAAATCAGGCAGAGCCATGTCTGTTCCTTTCCGGTTTGATGCCTCGGCGGGGACTCGGGGCTGTGCCCGAACCGGCGGACCACGGGGGCTGTCTGTCCCAGGGCCCAACCCCGCCAGCGAGATTGAAGTGCACGCGCCTTACACGCCGCGTGCGCGCGATGCAAGGCCCAGTGCCTTCCCTGTGCCCTGCCCTCTTGTGGCGCGGCGGCAAGCCGGGCAAGAACACGCCATGATACCCGCACCTGACATCCTGTGCATCGGTTCCGTGTTATGGGACATCATCGGCCGTGCGCCCTTGCCGATGCGGCAGGGGTCGGACGTGCCGGGCCGCATCACCCGCCTGCCCGGCGGCGTAGCCATGAACATCGCCATGGCGCTGGTGCGTTTCGGGCTGCGGCCTGCGGTGCTGTCGGCTGTCGGGCGCGACGCCGAAGGTGACGAGTTGGTGGCGGCCTGTGCCCGGCTGGGTGTGGATACGGCCTTTGCCTATCGGTCCGACGATCTGCCCACCGACCGCTACATGGCCATCGAAGGCGCGAATGGCCTGATCGCGGCGATTGCCGATGCGCATTCGCTGGAACAGGCGGGCGCGCGCATCCTGCGCCCGTTGCTGGACGGGCCACTGGGAACCGAGGCGGCCCCCTATGCCGGCACCATCGCGCTGGATGGCAACCTGACGCCGGCGCTGTTGTCCGACATCGCGCATGGCGCAC
>JBGSJU010000504.1:0-2456 GCA_041741655.1 Rhodobacterales bacterium | reverse complement strand
ATTGTCGGATCCCGCAACGCGTCGATCAACGGCATGCGGCTCGCGGCCCGTTTTTCCTCGGAGCTTGGTCAGGCGGATTTTTCCATCATCTCCGGGCTGGCGCGCGGCATTGATGCCAGCGCCCACAAGCATAGCCTTGCTTCGGGAACCGTTGCGGTATTTGCCGGGGGTGTTGATCACATATTTCCCGAAGAGAACAATGACCTGGCGCATGATATTCTCGAACATGGAGGAGCCCTTATCAGCGAAATGCCGATGGGCTGGAATCCCCGGGCCAAGGATTTTCCAAGGCGCAACAGACTGGTTGCGGGTATCGCCAGCGGGCTGCTGGTGATTGAAGCGGCGAAACGGTCAGGCTCCCTGATCTCGGCAAGGCTGGCCAATGAAGCGGGGCGGACGGTCTATGCCGTACCCGGTTCGCCGCTGGATCCGCGCTGCGGGCCGGTTCAGCGTGGCGCGGCCCGCGCGGCCCTCTATCCGGCAAAGGATATCACTCATCGGGCCGCCAGCATCTGGCGTGCGATGATCACGCGCATGATTTCATTGGTGCCTTCTAGGATCTGATGCACCCGCAGGTCGCGCACGATCTTTTCCACGCCGTAATCGGCCAGATAGCCGTAGCCACCGTGC
Source organism: Rhodobacterales bacterium (assembly GCA_041741655.1). Lineage (GTDB taxonomy): Bacteria > Pseudomonadota > Alphaproteobacteria > Rhodobacterales > Rhodobacteraceae > UBA9554. The sequence goes on along the minus strand of JBGSJU010000504.1, from coordinate 1,826 downwards.
AGTTGCAGGCACTGGTTGGCGACCTCGAACGCGGCATCGGTCACATACATCTTGGCCATGGCGCAGAATTTGGTGGCATCCGCCGCGCCAGTGTCCAGTTTCCACGCCGCCTGCCGCAGGAAGGTGCGGGCGGATTGCAGTTTCACCTCGCATTCCGCGATGCGGAATTGCAGGCCCTGAAACTGGTCGATGGTCTGCCCGAAGGCCTTGCGCTCGCCCATATAGGCCAGCGTGGCGTCCAGCGCCGCCTGCGCGCCACCCAAGGCCGAGGCCGCAATGTTCAACCGCCCGCCATCGAGGCCCGCCATGGCGTAGGCGAACCCGCGGCCTTCCTCGCCCAGCAGGTTTTCGGCAGGCACCGTGCAATCGTCGAATTGCACCTGCGCGGTGGGCTGCGCGCGCCAGCCCATCTTGTCCTCCAGCCCGCCAAAGGACAGCCCGGGCGTGCCATCCTCGACGATCAGGGCCGACACGCCCTTTGGCCCGTCGCCCCCGGTGCGCGCCATGACGATATAGACATCGGAATAGCCGCCGCCCGAGATGAAGGCCTTGGTGCCATTCATCACATAGCCATCATTGGTGCGATCCGCGCGGGTGCGCAATGCTGCGGCGTCCGACCCCGACCCCGGTTCGGTCAGGCAATAGGAAAACACCTTGTCCATCGCGCAAAGCTGCGGCAGCCACTGCGCCTTGGTGTCCGCGCTGGCGAACTTGTCGATCATGCCGCCGCACATGTTGTGGATCGACAGGAACGACCCCACGCTGGGACAGGCCATCGCCAGCGCCTCGAACACCAAAGTTGCGTCCAGCCGGGACAGGCCCGATCCGCCGTGGTCATCCGACACGTAGATGCCGCCCAGCCCAAGTGCGGCAACCTTGGGCCACAGATCCTTGGGGATCGTGCCCGCCTTTTCCCATGCGCGGGCGTAGGGCGCGATATGCTCCTGCCCAAAGGCGTGCGCCATGTCGAAGATGGCCTGTTGTTCCTCGCTCAGTGCGAAATCCATGTCTGACCCCTTGTTCTGCGGCACCGGTGTGATCCAGCCGCATGTGGTTCCATTTTCCGAAGCGTCAAAGTCCCGTCAGGACGGGACGGGTTGACGCAGTCTCTTGTCGCGGCAGGCCGGATTACCCAGATCAATCCGGTAAACCCGCAGGAGAGAGTCATGTTCGACAGTTCCGCCCAAACCGCTGACGTCATCACCCACCGCCCCCCCGCCGATCTGGCCGACCGCATCGCGCTGCGCGTCGTCAAGACGATGCGGCTGTTTGCCGATGCGTTCTTTGCCCGCCGCTATGGCCACCGCGCCGTGGTGCTGGAAACCGTGGCGGCAGTGCCGGGCATGGTGGGCGGGCTGTTGCAGCACCTCAAGGCACTGCGCCACATCCGCGACGATCAGGGCTGGATCCGCGAGCTGCTGGACGAGGCCGAGAACGAGCGGATGCACCTGATGACCTTCATCCAGATCGCACAGCCCTCGCGGCTGGAACGGGCGATCATCATGGTCGGGCAGGCGATCTTCTACAACGCCTACTTCTTCCTCTACCTCTTTGCCCCGCGTACGGCGCACCGAGTCGTGGGATACCTCGAGGAAGAGGCCGTGGTCAGCTATACCCAATACCTGGCCGAGATTGATGCAGGCCAGGTCGAAAACGTGCCCGCGCCGGAAATCGCACTGACCTATTGGAACCTGCCCGCAGGCGCGCGCTTGCGTGATGTGGTGCTGGTGATCCGGGCGGATGAGGCGGACCACCGCGACCGCAACCACGAGATGGCCGATGACCTGACGCGGGGCGAGGTGCGCCCCTCGCCCAAGGCTCAGGCC
>JBGSJU010000503.1:0-2302 GCA_041741655.1 Rhodobacterales bacterium | reverse complement strand
GCGGGCTTTGGCCGCGCGGCGCTGGGGCTGACCGACGGCGAACGGGTCGCGGGTTTCATCCACATCGGCACGGAAACATCGCTGCCGCCCGAACGCCCGCGCCCCGATCTGGCCCTGTCCGTCACATGGATGGGCTGAGATGCGCATCGGCACGATTTTCGCCGCCTTCTTTGCAGCCCTGGGCCAGATCGGCGACGGGCGGTTTGCGCGGGTGTTCTGGCTGGGCATCGCGCTGTCATTCGCGCTGTTGATTGCGGCGTCGGCGCTGTTCCTGGCCGTGCTGGGATCGCTGACGGGCGACACCGTCACCTTGCCCCTGATCGGCCCGGTGACATGGGTTGGCGATCTGGTCAGTTGGGCGGGGTTCGGCGTCGCGCTGCTGCTGTCGGTGTTCCTGATGGTGCCGGTTGCATCCGCCATCACCTCGATGTTTCTGGATACCGTGGCCGACGCCGTCGAGGCCCGACATTACCCGCACCTGCCGCCCGCCACGCCGGTGCCCTTTGCGACCGCGCTGCGCGACACGGTCAATTATCTGGGCGTGCTGATCGGGGTGAACGTTCTGGCCATCCTGCTGTATCTGGTGCTGCCAATTGGCACCCTGCTGATCTTCTGGGCCGTGAACGGATTTCTGCTGGGCCGCGAATACGCCTATCTGGCCGCGATGCGCCGCGAAGGGCCGGACGGTGCGCGGGCGTTCTGGAAACGCCATCGCGGCACCTTGTGGCTGGCCGGTGTGCTGATGGCAATCCCGCTGACCGTGCCGGTGGTGAACCTTGCCATCCCGATCCTTGGTGCGGCGACGTTCACCCACCTGTATCACCGGCTGCGCTGACGCGCGCCGGGCAGGTCGCGATCAGGCCCGATCAGTTCCGGGGCCCCATCCGTTCAAAAAAGTCCAGATCGCGCACCGTGATCGTTTCGGTCAGGATGATGGTCGCGATGATGGCCCACAGCACCGCGGCAATCGCCGTGGTGATCAAGGCGCGTTTCTTCAACTGCGGTTCGTGGGGCGCGCCGGCATGGGTGCCCGGCACGATCTGGCCCACGTCGCCTTGGGTCTTCAACCGGATCGGCAGCACGATCAGGAACGTCAGGAACCACAGGACCGCAAACAGCACCAGCGCCGAGGTCGGACCCATCAGACCTGCTCCAGTTCGACAAGGCAGCCATTGAAATCCTTGGGATGCAGGAACAGCACCGGCTTGCCATGCGCGCCGATTTTCGGCGTGCCATCGCCCAGCACCCGCGCGCCGGTGGCTTGCAGATGGTCGCGGGCGGCGATGATGTCATCGACCTCGTAGCAGATGTGGTGGATGCCGCCGGCCGGGTTCTTGTCCAGAAACCCCTTGATCGGAGAGTTCTCGCCCAGCGGATACAGCAATTCGATCTTGGTGTTCGGCAATTCGATGAACACCACGGTGACACCATGCGCCGGTTCGTCCTGCGGCGGGTTCACCTTCGCGCCTAAGGCGTGACGGTACTGGTCGGCGGCGGCGGTCAGGTCGGGCACGGCGATGGCGACATGGTTCAGGCGGCCGATCATGAACGAGTTCCTTTTTGCGGGACGGTTTGCAGCGTTATGGGCATCGCGGGCGCCGCAGACAAGAGGCCGGTGCAATCAACTCGGGCCTGTTAACGCCGCATTCACCACGGACCGGGCAGAGTGAGTCGCAGAAACCGTGATCCAACAGGGGGCTGCCATGACCGATTCCGATCCCTTCTTCGCCTTTCGCCAACCCACACCGGGACGGCCGCTGCTGGGGCTGACCGTGCTGGTCGTCGAAGACAGCCGCTATGCCTGTGATGCGATGCGGCTGTTGTGCCTGCGGTCAGGCGCGCGCATCCGCCGCGCCGACAGCTTGCGCGCCGCCGAACGGCACCTGCAGGTCTATCGCCCGTCGGTGATCATCGTCGATATCGGCCTGCCCGACGGGTCCGGCCTAACATTGATCGAGGCGTTGAACCGCGCCACTCCGCGCATCGAGGTGATACTGGGCACCTCGGGCGATGACATGGCCGAAACGGCCTGTCGCGCGGCGGGGGCGGACGGGTTTCTGGTGAAACCTGTGCAATCGCTGGCGATTTTCCAGCAGATCATCCTTGCCCACCTGCCCGAAGACCGCCGGCCCACCGGTCCGCGCGCCCTGCCCGACGACATCGTGCGCCCGGATCAGATCGCCTTTGTCGACGATGTGGCCCATGCCGCCGACCTGTTGTCGGAAGAAGGCGCGGATGCGCTGGACTACATCGCGCAATTCGTGACCGGCGTGGCGCGGTCGGCGGGCGACGTCGCATTGGC
>JBGSJU010000502.1:0-3413 GCA_041741655.1 Rhodobacterales bacterium | reverse complement strand
CAGCACCGCGTTGGCGCGGTTGAGCAGCGTCACCGTCACGCCCGCGCGCGGGCTGGCATCCGACAGCGCGCGGATGAACACATGCACCCCGTCCGTGCCCGACAGCGTGGACAGGCCCAGATCAGACAGCACGAACCATTGCGACGCCGGCGCCTTGTCATAGGGATCGGCCCCCGGCACGGCGGCGGTGAGCACATACAGCCCCGGCGCGCGATCCCGCAGCGCGTCGGCCAGCGGCAGGCGGGTCAGCACGGCGCGGTTGATCTCTTGCGGCACCTCGGCGGTGCCGGACCAGATCGGCGCGCCGATATCGGACCGGAACCGGTCGATTTCCCAGGCGTCGATGTTGCGACCGAACAGCCCGTCGCGCATCGCCTGCACCGCGTTGCGGTCGGATACGGCGAACAGTTCCAGATCCAGCGCGGTCAGGTTCACCGTTTCAACGGGAAGCGCCGGATCGGACCCGCGCGGCAGCACATAGGCCCGGCCCGGAAAGGCCACCTGCGGGCTGCGATCGCGCACATACTGCGTCTGTGTCACCTCGCGCAGCGTGGTTTCGCCGGACGCGGCGGGCAGGCCCGCGCGAAACGTCACCTGATAGCGGCGACCATGTTCGACGCCCGCGATGCACAGCGAATTGCCCGCCGCCTCGACGGCCATCGTCAGGTCCGGCACCCGCACGAAAGGCGCGTAGTCCACGCCCTTGGCCAGCGGTTCGGAAAAATCGGCGCAGATACGTGGGTCGGCCAGATCGTTTTCCACCCGACTTTCGATCAGGCGGAAGCCGTGGATGTCGCGCGCCCGTTCCAGCGCCGCAATCACATCGGCGCGGGGCGACAGCCGTTCGGCCAGCCGCAGCGCCGGGATCATGTCGGACCCGCGCCCGTTCGCCTCCAGCGCATCGGCCAGCACCACCAGCGCGGTGGCGCGTTCGGCATCACCATCGCTGCGCAGATAGCCATTGACCGCCCCCGCCAGCGCGCGGTCGCGCATTTCGGATTGGTCATCACCCCCATTGGCGGCCAGATCCAGCGCAAGCCGGGCATATTCCGTCCAATGCGCGCCCGCGTCCGATTGCGTGACCGCGGCGCCCATCCAGCGCATCGCGTTCAGCACATCGCCTGTCGCGCGGCGTTCGGTGGCGGCGGTCAGCATCTGGTCCAACGTCCACTGTCCCGACGGATGCAGCGCGCCGATCCGCTGCGCCGCCTCGCGGGCTTGCGACAGCGTGGTGGCGCCAACAAAGCCGATGTCGGTCGCCCGCAGGCTGGCCAGCCGTTTGGCGGCATCCGTGGCGGCAAACACCTCGCCAGACCATGCGCCCACGTATGGCACGCGGTCTGTCACCGCCGATTTCGGAAAACAGGCGTTGGACCGGGTGTTGAAGGTGAACCCTTTGCAGGCCGTTTGCGCCAGACAGGCGCGTTCGCAGGCCTGATAGGTCGTGTCGAACAGCGATTGCAGATCGCCGCCTGGAAAATCCACGTCACGGGTCAGGACAATCCGCCGATCCGGGATTTCGCCCTGCGCCGTGACGGCTGCCGGAACAATCAGCAAAAGCAGCGCCGCAAGTAACTGTCGCATCGGAAAACCTCCAAGATCACATGCGGCGATGGTGCCATGCGGCGGCCCCGTCTGCCAATCCCCGGCGGTGATCCGGCGCTGCTTAACCGCGTCTTCACCCTGCGTGCGCTAGGGATGACCATAGGGCAGTAACAGGGGTCGCGCATGAGCGCCTTGGCGCAGAAACTATCCGAAGAACGTCGCGCGCGGCTGGCAGCCGAACGTCTGCTGGAACTGAAACAGGCCGAATTGCAGGCCGCCAACCGCAAGCTGGGTCGCCATGCGCAGGCCCTGACGGTGGAAATCACCGAAACGCGCGCGCAGGTCGAAACCATCCGCGACGAAAACCAGCGGGTGAAATCCGACCTGACGGCGGCGCAGCAGCGCATCGCGGTGATCGAACGGCGGCTGTGGCATTCGATCGAGACGATTCAGGACGGTTTTGCATTCTTTGACAGCGATACGCTGATGATCGGGGCGAATCGCGCCTATCTGGCCCCGTTCGACGGGCTGGAGGAGGTCGCGCCCGGCATCAGCTATGCGCGGTTGCTGCAACTGATCACCGAAGAGGGCATCGTGAACATCGGCGACCAGCGTCCCGCCGCGTGGCGCGCCGCCATGCTGGACCGCTGGATGTCGCCCGACCCCGCCCCCACAGTGATCCGGCTGTGGAATGACCAGTATATCCGTCTGGTCGATAGCCGCGGCCCCGGTGGCGATGTGGTCAGCCTTGCGTTGAACATTACCGAAACGGTGCGCTATGAACGCGCGCTGAAGGTTGCCCGCGACAAGGCCGAGGCGGCGAATCGCGCCAAATCGGCGTTTCTGGCCAACATGAGCCATGAAATCCGGACGCCGATGAATGGTGTGGTCGGCATGGCCGACCTGCTGACCGAAACCCCGCTGACCGAGGATCAGCGCCTGTTCGTCGATACCATCCGCAATTCCGGCGAGGCGTTGCTGGTCATCATCAACGACGTGCTGGATTATTCCAAGATCGAGGCTGACAAGCTGGTGCTGCACCCAGAACCCTTTGATCTGGAACGGTGTCTGCATGAAATCGTGACGCTTCTGCAACCCAAGGCCCGCGAAAAGGGGCTGGAGATGCTGATCGATTACGACCTGTTCCTGCCGACGCAGCTGATCGGCGATCCGGGGCGGCTCCGGCAAGTGTTGACCAACCTGCTGGGCAATGCGGTTAAATTCACGCTGAAGGGCCATGTGATCCTGCGCGTCACCGGCGTGCCCGATCCACAGGCCGGCGTGGCTCAGGTGCATATCGCGGTCGAGGATACCGGCATCGGCATCCCCGCCGACATGGTCCGGCACATCTTTGGCGAATTCAATCAGGTCGAGGATGCCCATAACCGCAAATTCGAAGGCACCGGGCTGGGTCTGGCGATCAGCCAGCGGCTGATCCGGCTGATGGGCGGCGAAATCTGGGTTGATTCGGTCGAAGGCGCGGGATCGACATTCGGGTTCCGCGTCACGCTGCCGGTGCCCGTCGGGGCCGCCCCGGTGTTGCCAGTGCTGGGGCCGGGTCTGAAACGCGCGCTGATCGTCGATCCGCTGGCGGCCAATCGCGCGATTCTGGCGCGGCAGATCGAAATGCTGGGTCTGGTGGCAGAACCGGTGGACACGGGCGCCGCGGCATTGGCACGGCTGGCCGCGGGCGGCATCGATCTGGTGCTGACCGAACATGTGATGGCCGCGATGGACGGCTTTGAACTGACCGAAGCCATGCGGGCCGCGGGGCATGGCCAGCCGGTGCTGTTGATGACGGCGAACCCGGCCTTTGCGGAAAACGACCCGGGCCGCGTTCTGGTTGCGGGCGTGTTGCCGCGCCCGGT
>JBGSJU010000501.1:0-3490 GCA_041741655.1 Rhodobacterales bacterium | reverse complement strand
CCGATAACTGGGATTTGTAATGCTGAGAATTTTGCGGCGCGTTTACTGATGTGGTGAATATCGGCATCGGCGGGTCCGACCTTGGCCCGGTGATGGCGGTGGCGGCGCTGGCACCCTATCACGATGGCCCACGGGTGCATTTCGTGTCCAACGTCGATGGCGCGCATCTGGCGGATACGCTGCGCGGGCTGGACGCAACCCGCACGCTGGTCATCGTGGCCTCCAAGACCTTTACCACCATCGAAACCATGACCAACGCACAGTCGGCCCGTGTCTGGATGGCGGCACAGGTGGCCGACCCGGCGGCGCACTTCGTGGCGCTGTCGTCGGCCACGGATAAGGCCGCCGCATTCGGCATCCCCGGCGACCGCGTTTTCGGGTTCGAGGATTGGGTGGGGGGGCGCTATTCGGTCTGGGGGCCGATCGGGCTGTCGCTGATGCTGGCCATCGGACCGGCGCGGTTTGACGAATTTCTGGCCGGCGCGGCCAGCATGGACGCGCATTTCCGCACCGCACCTTTGGCTGAAAACCTGCCGGTGCTGCTGGCGATGGTCGGGCTGTGGCACCATCAGGGCATGGGCCACGCCACCCGCGCCGTGATCCCCTATGACCAGCGGCTGGCGCGTCTGCCCGCCTATCTGCAGCAGCTGGAGATGGAATCGAACGGCAAGGGGGTGACGATGGACGGCACGCCGGTCGCAGCCCCGGTCGCCCCCGTGGTCTGGGGCGAACCCGGCACCAATGGGCAGCATGCCTTCTTTCAACTGATCCATCAGGGCGCACAGGTGGTGCCCGTGGAATTCCTGATCGCCGCCGAGGGGCATGAACCCGACCTTGCCCACCATCACCGCCTGCTGATCGCCAATTGTCTGGCGCAATCGCAGGCCCTGATGCGGGGCCGCAGTCTGGACGCGGCGCGCGCGATGCTGGCCGGGCGCTATGCCGGTGACGAATTGGAATGTCAGGCCCGTCACCGGGTGTTTCCGGGCGAACGGCCCTCGGTCACGCTGGCCTATGATCGGCTGAGCCCGCGCCGGCTGGGGCAAATTCTGGCGCTTTACGAACATCGCACCTTCGTCGAAGGCGTGGCGATGGGGATCAATTCCTTCGATCAATGGGGCGTCGAACTGGGCAAGGAACTGGCCACCGCGCTGGGACCGGTGATCGACGGCAGCCGGGGGCTGGACGGGCAGGACGGGTCCACCGCCGGGCTGGTGACGTTCCTGCGCCGCTGATCAGGTCGCGTCTTCCAACGCGCGGATGACACACAGGAAATCATCCGCCGTCAGGCTGGCGCCGCCGACCAGCGCGCCATCCACATTCGACACGCCAAAGATCGCCGCGCAGTTGTCCGGTTTCACCGATCCGCCATACAACAGCCGCACCGCGCGCCCCACCCCCGGACCGAACCGGCGTTCCAGCCGCGAGCGGATGAAATCATGCACTTCGCCGATCTGTTCCAGCGTGGGTGTCATCCCGGTGCCGATAGCCCAGACCGGTTCATAGGCCACCACCAGATTGGCGCCGTTCGATGTATCGGGGATCGAGGCCGACAATTGCCCGTCGATGATATCAAGCGTGTTCAGCGCCTGCCGCTGGGCCAGACTTTCGCCCAGGCAGACCACGGCGGTCAGCCCGGTCTGGTGGACCCGGCGCGCCTTGGCCCGAACCACCTCGCTGTCTTCATGGTGTTCCTGCCGTCGTTCCGAATGGCCAAGGATCACGGCGGTCGCGCCGGTGTCGCGGATCATCGCGGCGGAAATGTCACCGGTATGCGCGCCATCCGCATCGGTATGGCAATCCTGCGCGCCGATGGTCAACGGGTGGCCGGCGGCGCGGGTGGCGGCGTCATGCAGCAACGTGGCCGGCAGGCACAGCATGGTTTCCACGCGCGGGGCGGGGTGCAGGGCCAGCAGGCGGTCCAGCTGTGCCAGATCGGCCCGCAACCCGTTCATCTTCCAATTGCCAGCGGCAAGTTTCCGGCGCATCCCTGTTCCCCCGATCGCCCAGCCTCGATAGCCCAGCCTTGGCCATTCTTGTGTGGCTGCTTGGCTGCTGGCGGTGCATCATCGCGGATATGCCGGGTGCGTCAACCCGGGGCGACGTGGCGGCGCACAATGTCGCGCGGGCGGTCGGCGTCGCGGATCAGCCGGCCTTGTTTGCGGACAGATCCGCGCCCAGTTCGGCGACATCCTTGAACTTGATCGATTCGCCGCAGCCGCAGCTTTCGGCGACATTCGGGTTGTTGAACCGGAACCCGGCATCCAGCAACGTGCTGGCGTAATCGATCTGGGTGCCGATCAGGAACATCTGTGCCATCGGGGCAATCAGCACCCGCGCGCCGTCCTGATCCACGACCTCGTCCATCGCGCCGGCCTCGTGGGCGATGTCCATGGTATATTCCATGCCCGCACAGCCCCCCTTCTTGACACCGATGCGCAGGCCCGCCGCGCCGTCGCGGTCCATCAGCGCGCGGATGCGCGCGACGGCGGCGGGGGTCAGGGTGACGGCAGCTTTGCCGGGTATGCCAAACATCGGGGTCTCCTTGCGGTCAGGTTAACGCGTGACGCCTGCCGCGTCCAATCACATGAAACCGAGTTCCAGCCGCGCCTCGTCAGACATCATGTCCATGCCCCATTGCGGTTCCCATGTCAGATCGACATCGACATGTTTCACGCCCGGCACGGCATTGACCGCGTCCGCGACCCAGCCCGGCATTTCACCGGCCACCGGACAGCCCGGCGCGGTCAGCGACATGATGATGCGCACCGCGTTCTCGGCATCGATCTCGATCGTGTAAACCAGCCCAAGATCGTGAATGTTCACCGGGATTTCCGGGTCATAGACGGTGCGGCACGCCTCGACCACCGCATCATACAGCGGATGATCGGTCGAGGACGGCCTGATCAAGGGCGTGCCTTCCAGTGGCTCGGTGGCGTGGTTCATGGGGGCCTCGCATATATCCTGACCGAACATATAGGAATTACGCGGCGCAAAGTCCAGCCGGTCGCGGCGGATCGCGGCTCCGGCCCGGTGGCGAAAAAAAATTCGCGCATCTGTCGAAATGGGCGCGCGCCGCGGGTCTTGATGGTATCCGGAGGCACGACGCCATGCCGGACCTGCCACAGAAAGGTATTCCCATGCAGATCATGATGACGTTTCACGAACCCGCCGGCGAATTTGCAAAACGCAACGACCCCACGCAGGCCGAAGCCTATTGGGGCGGCTGGATGGCCTATATCGGCGCGATGAATGCCGCGGGCATCGTCGTATCCGGGGCGGGGCTGATGCCGCCTGATACCGCCACCACGCTGCGGTTGCGCGACGGGGCGCGCCATGTGCAGGACGGCCCCTATGCCGATACCAAGGAACAACTGGGCGGGTTCTTCATCCTCGAGGTGCCCGATCTGGATGCGGCGCTGGACTGGGCCGCCCGGTCGCCCGCCGCCGCAGTGGGGTCGGTCGAACTGCGCCCTGTGATGCCGCCCGC
>JBGSJU010000500.1:0-2228 GCA_041741655.1 Rhodobacterales bacterium | reverse complement strand
CGCGTCCAGCGCCGTGCCGATGGCGGCGATCACGCCGCCCCGGATCAGCACATCCGCCCCGCGAAATTCAAGTCGCGCATCGTCCATGGTCAGCACATGGTCGGCGTTGCGGATCAGGGTGTCGGTCATCATCGCGCCCCCGCGGTCACGCGCCACGCAACAGCGCCAGCGCCTCAGAATGAACCGCCGCGTTCGCCGCAGCCAGCACGCGGCCACCGTGATGCGCCGGGCCGCCCTGCCAGTCGGTGACAATGCCGCCTGCCGCCTGAATGACGGCAATCGGCGCGGCCACGTCATAGGGTTGCAGCCCGGCTTCGATCACCAGATCGATCTGACCCGCCGCGATCAAGGCATAGGCGTAGCAATCCATGCCATAGCGCACCAGCCGCGTCGCCTGTGCCACCCGGCTGAAGGCGGCATGATCGGCGGGCGTGCCGATTTCCGGAAACGTGGTCAGCAGAATGGCGTCCGACAGCGGCCGTGCTGCACGACAGCGCAGCGCGCGCCGGCCCTGCGGCCCGGTCATGTCGGCGATGCCGGGCCCGCCCCGGAACCGTTCGCCGATATAGGGCTGGTCGATCACGCCCAGCAGCGGGCCTACCGTGTCCGATACCGCGATCAGCACACCCCATGTCGGTGTCCCGGCCATGAAGCCACGCGTGCCGTCGATCGGGTCCAGCACCCAGGTCAGGCCAGTGGTGCCGGTTTGCGCGCCGTATTCTTCGCCCAGAATGGCATCATCGGGGCGCTGCACCGCCAGCACCGCGCGCATCGCCCGTTCCGCCGCGCGGTCGGCTTCGGTGACCGGATCGAACCGGCCCACACCCTTGTCGTAAATTCCCTTGTCGTCGATGGCCAGCAGATCGGCCCGGAACCAAGGCAAAATCGCCGCCCGCGCCGCATTGGCCAGCGCCTCGGCGGTGGCCAACAACGCCATGGCCAGATCCGGTTCGCAGCGGGTTGCGATCACAGGCTGTGTCTGCACGATGGCGGCCTTTCGGGTTCGGGGCGACCCGGTGCCGCCCCGACAAAGCCCTATCGCAGTGGGCCGCACCGCTCAACCCTGTGCGGCCATGGATATTAAGACCATCCCGCCGCCAGGCGGCACCACACCGTGTCGCCGTCAGGCAACGTCGGACAGCACGCGCGCCAGTTCGAACAGGCGCCGGCGCTGATTTTCCGGGATCGCATAGTAGCTGCGGATCAGTTCCAACGCTTCCTTGTCGGCCATCAGGTCATGGGGAACCGCATCGCCGGCGGCAACCTGACCGGCTTCCAGCCCTTCGAAGAAAAAGCTGACCGGCACTTCCAGCGTATCGGCGATATCCCACAGCCGCGAGGCACTGACCCGGTTGGCCCCGGTTTCATACTTCTGGATCTGCTGGAACTTGATGCCGACACGTTCGGCCAGCTGTTGCTGGGTCATGCCGATCAACCAGCGCCGATGTCGAACGCGCTTGCCCACATGGACGTCAACGGGATGTGTCATGGTTTACTCCTTGAAACTCTGTAACGCCATTCAGGTCAGCACATCAGAACCTGACCCGAAAGCAGGTCCAGCGCAGAACCCGCGCGTGACTTGATAACGCATCTTGCCGCAACTACACCTTTGCGGCAAGCAATTTGCACTCCTTCAGGGCGACCAAATCCGAAAGATACTCTCTTTTTGCGTGTCAACATACCGTGATCAATCGTGCAGAACGGCCGGCCGACACGGGTGTGACACCCAGAATAACCCCAATGTTTTCCTCGTGATCCGGTGGAGATTTTCATGCGCGCCTATCGACTTGACGCCCTTGGCGGCCTGCCGGCCCTGACCGAGATCGCCCGGCCAGACCCGGGACCGGGAATGGCGCGGGTCCGAATCGCGGCCTGCGGATTGAATTTTGCCGATCTGCTAATGCTGAAGGGTGCGTATCAGGATACCCCTGCCGTGCCCTTTACCCTTGGCATGGAGGTCGCGGGAATCATCGACGCGCTTGGGCCGGAGACATCCGGGCCTGCGCCCGGCACGCGGGTTGCGGCCTTTGCCGGCCATGGCGGACTGGCGGATTTCGGCGTGTTTCCGGTTGATCGGCTGGTACCCCTGCCCGTTGCGGTGGCGATGACGGATGCCGCCGCCTTTCAGATCGCCTATGGCACGGCCCATCTGGCGCTGGACCATCGGGCGCGGCTTTGCCCCGGCGAAACGCTGCTGGTCACCGGGGAGGCGGGCGGTGTCGGTCTGA
>JBGSJU010000499.1:0-5775 GCA_041741655.1 Rhodobacterales bacterium | reverse complement strand
CGCAGATCTGCGCCACCGGACCCCAGTCCAGCGGGCGCACTTCGAGGGCCGCGCCCTGATGCACCGACCCCTCGTCGATGGGCGCGTGAAACACCCGCGCATCGGCCATTTCAGGCTCCATCCCCGCCGCGGCTACCGCATCCGCCAGCTTGTCCAGCGCGTTCTTGGTCACGATCAGCCGCAATTTCGTGCGCGCCGGGTTCAACAACGCATCGCGCACCGCATGCAGGCCGAACAGCCAGACGGTCTCCACCGCATCAGCCTTGCGGGCCTGTTCTTTTTCGACCACCCATTTCGGCTTTTTCATCGCGCGGCCTCCGGCTTGTGTTCCGTGCGTCATGACCCGCCCATGCCCGCGCGGCAAGGGATTTCGTGCAAGGCACCGCCGCGGATTTTCCGCCTTGACGCCCTTGGCCCCTGCGGGCTATTCCGCGCCCAATGGGCGACGAGCTGCAAGGTGCGGCAGTGGACTGTAACTCCGCCGGGGAAACCCACGCCTGGTTCGATTCCAGGGTCGCCCACCATTTTCCTTTAGATCAAGTTCTTGGATATCGGCACTACCTGTGCGCTGCGCAGGCAAGATACCTATCTTGTAGTTTTCGACCTACCAAAGCACGCCGCCTCAGCGCGCGGCCCGTTGACCTTGGTCCGATGACCTCAGCGGAACAGCAGGTTGGGCAGACCGGTTGCCAGTCCGGGAAAAGCGGCGATCACCCCCAGCATCAGCACCTGAATGGCGACGAATGGAATGATCCCGGCATAGATTTGCTGTGTCGTCACCGTTGGCGGCGCGACGCCGCGCAGGAAGAACAGGGCAAATCCGAACGGCGGGGTCAGAAAGGACGTCTGCAGGTTCACCGCGATCATCACCCCCAGCCAAACCGGATCGGCCCCGAGCAGGATCAGCGTAGGCCCGACAATCGGCACGAGGATGAAGACGATTTCCAGAAAATCCAGAAAGAACCCCATCAGGAACATAAGCGCCATCACAAAAAACATGGCCCCGGTCAACCCACCGGGCAGTGAGGCCAGCAGGTTGTGCACCGTCTCTTCGCCGCCAAGTCCGCGGAAGGTCAGCGAGAAAAGGCTGGCGCCAACCAGGATTGCAAAGATCATGCCGCAGATGCGTGCAGTGCTTTGCACCACGGAGGTCAGCACCCCGAGCCGCAGCACATGCCACAGCGACAGCGCGATGCCCAGGGTTACCGACGCCAGCAGCGCAAAGGACAACCACAGCATCGCCGTTTCCAAGGGAGAGAAATCGTCCCGCAGCAACAGAAGGTTGAAGAAACCGTTCATGACCATCAGTGCGATGGCGGCAACCACCCCGACCAGCATCAACCGGCGGTCCCGACCGGGAGCAACGCGGATGCCTGCCAGCAGCGTGGCGCCGATCGCGCCGACCGCCGCGGCTTCGGTCGGGGTAGCGATGCCGCCCAGGATCGAGCCAAGAACCGCGATGACCAGTGCGCCCGGGGCGACAAGCCCGCTCCAGAACATGGCCCAGCGTTCGCGGCTAGAGATCGCCGGGGCATCGGGGTCGTCCAGCATGGCAGGGGCAGTGGACGGGCGCAGCCACGCCAACACCACGACATAAAGCGCATAGGCCGCCACCAGCAACAGACCCGGCACCAGCGATCCGGCAAACAGATCGCCGACACCCACCGATGTGCCCGTGCTGCCCGACTTCAGATTGGCCTGCTGGTTGGCATAGGTAAGGATATCGCCCAGAAACACCAGCACGATGGAGGGCGGAATGATCTGCCCCAGCGTGCCGGATGCACAGATGACACCGGTGGCCAGCCGCGGGTCATAGCCTTGGCGCAGCATCACGGGCAGGGCGATAAGCCCCATGGTCACCACAGTTGCCCCAACGATGCCCGTAGACGCCGCCATCAGCATGCCGACCAGCACCACCGACAAGGCCAGCCCCCCGCGCAAGCCGCCGAACAGCCTTGTCATGGTTAGCAGCAGGTCTTCGGCCACACGGGATTTTTCCAGCATCAGTCCCATGTAGATAAACAGCGGCGCGGCGATCAGCACATCGTTCGACATGATGCCGAAAATGCGCTGGGGCAGAAAATTGAGTTGCCGGAATTGAAAGATGCCGAACCATTGTCCGAGCAGCGCAAAGGCCAGCGCGGTGCCGGCCAGTGTGAAGGCCACGGGAAACCCGAACATCATCAGCGCGACGGCCGTCAGGAAAAGGCCGATCTCGAGGTATTCGTGAATCACGTGCCGCTCCCTGCCGGAACCGCAGGTGTGTTGCCTTGCCCTGTGATCAGCACCCGAAGGTTGCGCAGCGCAAAGGCCAGACCCTGCACTGCCAGCACCATGACAAAGACCAGAATGAGCCCCTTGAGCGCAAAGACGTAGGGCAAACCCGACACGTCCGACGAGGTTTCCTGCAGCCGCCACGACCGCTGCACGTAAGGGACCGCAGATGACCAGATGACCCAAAGCACCGGAAACAGCAGCAAGAGCGACCCCGCCAAGTCTATCGCCGCCTTGGTGCGCGGAGGTTGCGTACCGTAGAAGATGTCGATGCGCACGTGTTCGTTGCGTTGCAAGGTCCAGCCCGGCGTGGCGGCCATGACGACCGCAAAGGCGTAAAGCACAGTCTCGATCATCGCGATGTTGGAAATGCCATACATGTAGCGGAGCACGACATTGGCGAAGGTCACCACCACCATGTACAGCACCAGCCACGACACCATCCGGCCGACCACCGCTGTCAGGCCATCCAGCAAGGTGATGGTCATATCAAGCAGACGCAAGGTGCGCACTCCCAAGCCATGAAAAGGGCCCGGCCAGGATTTTTCCCGGCCGGGTGCAGCACAGGCGGTGCGGATCAGGCGCCGTTTTCGAAGGCCAGCTTGCGCGAACGATACGTCGGATAGTCCACCAGAGCGGAATACTGGATTGCTTCGTCGCGGTAGGCTTTCCAGCTGGCATAGGTTTCCTTGGCGTAGTCGTCAGTGGCGCCAAGTTCCGCCATCACGTCCTGAGAGGTTTTGGCCAGTGCAATCAGAACGTCATCGGGATAGCTGCGAACCTCGACCTTGTGTTCGGTGCGAAGGGTTTCCATCGCCTTGGCATTGAAATACGGCCATTCGCCGATGTTGATCGAGTTCGCCGACTGCGCCGCATGCTGCATGATCTTTTTCTGCAAGGGCGTAAACGAGTCGAACAGATCGGCGTTGATGCCGATTTCACCTGCGCTGTTCACCTCCTGCCAGCCGGGGGTGTAGTAATATTTGGTGTGCTGGTGGAACCCGTTGGCAATGTCCAGCCAGGCACAGCACAGTTCGGTCGCATCAATGGCCCCCGATTGCAGCGACGTGAAGATTTCCTGCGGCGGAATCATCACGGCGCTGGCGCCAACGCGACGCATCACTTCGCCCGCGATGCCTGAACTGCGCATCTTTACGCCTTGGAAATCCGTCAGACTGTTGATTTCCTTGTTGAACCATCCCGCCATCTGCGTTCCGGTCTGCCCGCAGGTAAATGGAACCAGGTTGAACTTGTCGCGATAAATCTTCTGCTGCAGGTCCTGGCCACCGCCGAAATACATCCAGCCACAATGTTCCATGACGTTCAGGCCAAACGGGACCAGCCCGAAAAAGGCGCAAGGTTGCCATTTCGAGGCAAGAAAGCTGACCCCGGCGTGATAGCAGTCGGCGTTGCCCTGGCCCACCGCGTCGAACACCTCCAGCGCGCCGACGAGTTCACCGGCGGCATTCACCTTGATGGTGATCTGGCCATCCGTCAGTTCCTCGACATATTTCGAGAAGTTGTAGGCGATAGAAGCAAGGCCCGGAAAGTTATGCGGCCAGGCCATTACCATCGAAAGTTCACGCTTGCCTTGCGCCAGCGCCGGTGTGGCCAGCCCGGCGGCCGTCACTGCGACCCCTGCGCCTGCAACGGCACTCTGCTTGAAGAACGTACGGCGGTTAAGTGTCATCCTATCCTCCCCTTTTGGATGCACCAGCCGGCTGCGACATTCCTCGGCGGCCGGTCGGCAGTTCTTGCGTCATCTTGGCGGGCCGGTTTAGCGGCGGTCCTTTTGCCAAACAAACACCTGTTCAAACTGGTAGAAAATACTTAGTCTCGCAAGCATTATTTACCGGACCCGGACACGTGGCCGCCATACGGTCCGGCGTCCGGCCCGCAACCGCAAGGGGGATGAAACATGACTGCCGCCACCGATTTTCGCTCTGCGAAACCTGCCGGAATGGACGATGCCGAATGGGCCACGCGCGTTGAACTTGCTGCATTCTATCGTCTGGTCGCACATTTCGGGATGGACGACCTGATCTACAACCACATCTCGGCGCGGGTGCCGGGGCCTGATGAACACTTTCTGCTCAACCCATTCGGCCTGATGTATGACGAGGTGAAAGCTTCGAACCTGGTCAAGGTGGACCTGGACGGCAACATTATCGGCGACACCACGCATCGCATCAACCCGGCGGGCTATGTGATCCATTCCTGCGTGCATCGGGGGCGGCATGACCTGCTGTGCGTCGCCCATACCCATACGCCAGCGGGGGCCGGGGTATCGGCGCAGGCGGACGGTTTGCTGCCGATCAGCCAGACGGCGCTGCTTTACAAGGATCTGATCCGCTACCACGATTACGAAGGGCTGGCGCTGAACACGGACGAACAAACGCGTTTGCTGGCCGATCTTGGCCCGACGGGGCAACTGATGTTTCTGCGCAACCACGGCATCCTTGCCTGCGGCCGGACAATCCCCGAAGCCTTCGTGATGCTGTATTATCTGGAGGAAGCCTGCCAGATTCAGGTGGCTGCACAGGCGGGAAGCGCCATCGTCACACCGCCGCAGCATGTGCAGGATCTGACCCATGCCCAAGCCATGCGCGGGTTTGGCGCCGGTCTGGGCGTGATGGAGTTCACCGCCCTGAAGCGGCGGCTGGATCGGATGGGATCGGACTACGCCACCTGACCGGCCTGATGGGGCAGCAAAAGCGCGCGCCCCATCTCCAACACCGGCACGGGCACGCCAAGGCGGCGCGCCTTTGCCACCAGCCAGCCGATGGTGGCCTCCATCTCCAACGGGCGGCCGCGTTCCAGATCGTCAAGCAGCGACGCGCGGGTGCGCGGGTCGGCGGTATTGCGGCTGAAATCAAGGTTGCGCTGCACCACGCCCTCGGGCAGCGCCACGCCCATGGCGACGGCGATTGCGGCGACTTCTTCCATGGCGCTGGCGTAGACCTGATAGGTCTCTGCCACCCCGACCCAGCCGCCAAGCGGCAACCTCGTCAACCCGCTGACCAGATGGAATGCGGCCTGAATGATGAACTTGGCCCAGATGTCCGGCATCGGATCGTCGCGCACCAGCATGTCCAGCCCGGCGGCGGTGCCCAATTCGGCCAGCAGCTTGGCCTGATCCGGCGTCGGCCCCGCCAAAGGGCCGAACACAAAGCGGCGCATCGGCCCGGTATGGCGCACCTGCCCCGGTTCAGGAACCGTGGCGGGCACATAGGTCACACCTGCCAGAACGCGGTCGGCGCCGAAACGGTCTGCCATATGTTCGACCCCCGCCAACCCGTTCTGAAAGCTGAGCATCCGTGTGTGCGGCCCCACCATCGGCGCCATCGCCTCTGCGGCGGCCACACTGTCCTGGCCCTTGACCGTGAACAGGATCAGGTCAACCGGCCCGATGTCCGCGGCGGCCCCGGCGACTTGCGCGGGCTGTACGGCAAAGCTGACCGCATCGTCGGTCAGCGTCAGCCCATGGTCGCGCCACGCGGC